>JAHDGN010000010.1:17660-21610 GCA_020627645.1 Akkermansiaceae bacterium | reverse complement strand
AAAAAAAATCGTGATGGTTGCTGGGATGATTCCGGTGTTTGCTTTAACTTCGTGTAAGAATCCGGCGGATGATACGGCAGATGCAAAGGTCGGAGACCAAAAGGATGTGGCGACGGCAACGGGTGGGACGGTGTATGAGTTTATTGAGGATTCTAAGATTGGCTTCGTGGGCTCAAAGGTGACTGGAAGCCATGAGGGGGGATTTCGGGTTTTTGAAGGGAGTTTTACCTTGGAAGGTGATGAGCCGAAGGCGGGTTCATTTAAAATTCAAATGAGTTCCATCTGGTCGGATCATGAGAAGTTGACTGAGCACCTAAAGAATTCGGATTTTTTTGATGTGGAGAAGTTTTCTGAGACGACGTTTGAAGTGACTTCGTTTTCGAAGAAGTCAGAGTCTGATTATGATTTGGCAGGTAATTTGACTCTTCATGGGGTGACAAAGAATATTGCTTTTCCGACGAAGGTGGAGAGAGATGGGGGAGTGATTTCGGTGAAGGCGAAGTTTGATATTAATAGGAAAGATTTCGGGATCGTTTTCGCGGGGAAGCCGGATGATTTGATTCGTAATGAGGTGGTCATTAAGTTGGATTTGAAGGCGAAGGTGAAATAGTGTTAGGGTGAGTGATGGACAAACCAATTGTTGCGGCGAAGAGCTCGGTGGGAGTGGAGTTGGAAGCGGGGAAGACTTATTATTTCTGCACTTGCGGGAAGTCGGAGAATCAACCGTTTTGCGACGGTGGTCATAAGGGGACGAATTTTTCACCTGAAGCGTTCACGGCTGAGAAAGATGGGAAGGCATTTTTATGCCAGTGCAAGAATTCGGGTAATGGGCCTTTCTGTGATGGGAGTCACAAAAAGGTGCCGGACGGTTGTGTTGGGAAGGAATTTAAGTTGGAGGAGTAGTTGTTTTCCTCATTAGGCCAAACCGACGGCTTTGCGAACTCGATCGAGGACTTTGGTGGCTTCTTTGCGGGCTTTGTTGGCACCGGCGTTGAGGACTTGATCGACTTCGTCCGGGTTGTTAATGAGTTCTTCTCGTCGGGAGCGCATGGGTGCGAAGTAGTCCCAGTAGGCTTCGGCGAGGCGTTTTTTGAAGTCGCCATAACCACAGCCACCATTTTGGTAGTCGGTGATCATTTGTTGGTATTCTTCTCCGGAGGCGAAGAGTTGGTAGAGGGCGAGGATGATGGAGTTTTCGGTGGGCTTGGGGTCTTCGACTGCGGCGGAGTCGGTCTGGATACGCATGATGAGTTTTTTGGAGGGTTTTTCGTCTCCGAAGATGGGGAGGGTGTTGTTGTAGGATTTGGACATTTTTTCGCCGTCGAGTCCGGGGACTTTGGCGACGTCGGTGCGGATCCGGGCTTCGGGCATGACGAGGGTATTTTCTCCGTAGAGGTCGTTGATTTTGCCGACGAGGTCTCGGGTGACTTCGAGGTGTTGCTTTTGGTCTTCGCCGACGGGAACGATGTTGGAGTCGTAGAGAAGGATATCGGCGGCCATGAGGGCGGGGTAGGCAAAGAGGGCGTGGTTGGCGGAGATGCCTTTGGCAACTTTGTCTTTATAGGAGTGGCAGCGTTCGAGGAGGCCCATGGGGCAGACGGTGGAGAGGATCCACGCGAGTTCGTTGACTTCGGGGACGGCACTTTGCTTGAAAAAGACGCCTTTGGAGGGGGCGAATCCGCAGGCGAGGAAGTCGATGGCGACGCCGCGGACGTTTTCGCGTAGGGCGGCAGGGTCGTGGGTGGTGGTCATGGCGTGGTAGTCGGCGATGAAGTAGTAGCCGTCTCCTTCGCCTTGGGCGTCGATGGCTGGTTTGATGGCGCCGAAGTAGTTGCCGATGTGGAGTTTTCCGCTGGGTTGAAGGCCGGTGAGGATACGCATTTGACTGAGGGCTGAGGATTTTAGATTGAGTCTTGGGGGTTGTTGAGGGGGCTTTTACCGCAAAGGCGCGAAGAGGCAAAGGGAATGAGTCAATGAATGATGGGAGAATGGAGGAATTGAGATTTCAACTGGGGGTGGCCGTCACAGATGACACAGATTTTCATCTTTCTTGGTAGTGGAGCTACCGCAGAGACACAGAGGCCGCTGAGTGACGCAGAGATTTTGAGGGGGCATGGTTGAGGGGGGAAGACCGCGAATCCTCGCCAATCTGCGCGAATCTTTCTTGGTTGGGGAGATAGGGAACCGCGGAACACTCGGAATGACACTGAATCTTGGTTGAGGGGGAGCAGGATTGGGCCTTGAAAGATTTGGAAAGGAGGGGCAGTTTTTACGGGTGTTTAAGCCACGTTGGAAGAAAGAGGCACTTCAGTTGATGAAGGGGTCGCGGCGTTTTGTGAATTATAAGAGGGATTTGTTGACGGAGGATCGAATCGCAGAGATCGAGTCACGACGAGACGATTTGAAGAAGATGATCAAGGCGAAGGATTTGGAGGGGGTCAAGGAGGCGTCGAAGCAGGTGAGGAAGGTTTGTGAAAAATCATTGTCTCATTATCGGGAGCCTAGTGGACTAGCGGAGAATGTGGAAGTGTTCTGGGTGGCAATTGTGGTGGCGTTGGGGATCCGGGCATACTTCTTACAGCCGTTTAAGATTCCGACTGGTTCGATGCAGCCTTCGTTGAATGGGATTATTGTGGAGGATAAGACTGCTGACCCGAATTGGAAGAAGCCTTGGTTGGGTGCGCAACTTTGGGATTTTTGCTGGTCTGGGAAGTTGTATGACAACAAGGTGGCGAAGCGGGATTTGACGGTGAGGGAATTCAAAGACGCGAGCATTTTCCTGTTCTCGAAAACTAGGGTGATTTTTGATGATGGGAGTTCGATTTCGATTGGAGCTACGGTCAATGAGGTGATGAGCGCAGATACTTTTGAGAGGTGTTTTGATGAAGATCCAATCACTCGCCGGAAGTCGCTACGACCGGGCCCCCATTTCAAAGCTGGTGAAGTGATCTTTAAGGGGTCAGTGACTTCGGGTGATTTGGTCCTGGTAGACAAGGTTTCTTATCATTTTAGACAGCCGAAGCGTGGAGAATCGATTGTCTTTGACACAAGGGGTATCAATACAGGCCAGCCAGGAGAAATGTCGAGTCAGGCTGGAGGTGAGCATTATATTAAGAGGTTAGCTGGTGTCCCTGGTGATCGCATTCGCATTAAAAATCCCGATCTTTATATCAACGGGAGTTTGGCGAATGAAAAAGGTTTAAAGCGAGTAATGGAGAAAGGTAAGGATGCTATTGGGCGAGATTATCGTGGCTATTTCAACCAATCAAGAGGAGGTCCGGAACTGAACTTCAGAAACCCAAATTTTGAGTTTCAATTGCCATCAGATGACGAGGTTGAGGATCGGAATCAACGGGAGTTTTTTGCTCTCGGTGATAATTCCGAGAGTAGTTTAGATTCTCGTTATTGGGGGACGGTGAAGCAGTATAATTTGGTGGGACCAGCGTTCATTTCATTGTGGCCGTTTGGGAGTGGTCATTGGGGGCGAATTGAGTGATGTCGAGCGAGATTTCGTCGGCGGAGATTACGAGGCGGGCGAAGTCGAATTTGGCTTTTGCTCTTCGGTGTGTGCCGACAGAGCGTAGGGAGCATTTGGTGAGCTTTTATGCCTTTTGTCGGGTGGTGGATGATTTGGCTGATGATGAAGGTTTAGCGATCGAGAAGAAGCGGGAGGGGTTAGCTGGGTGGCGGGGTGTTTTGGAGAGTGGGAAGGTTGATGAAGGGTTGGGGTTTTCGACGCTTCAAAAGGAGGTTTTAAATGTACGAAATATTTATGATATTCCGACGGAATATTTTGTGAATGTGGTTGAGGGTTGTGAGATGGATTTGAGACCTCAGAGATTTGGGACGTGGGAGGATTTGCGGAAGTACACCTACCGGGTGGCGTCGTCGGTGGGGTTAGTTTGTTTGCCTTTGTTTGGGGCGGATCAGGATCGGGCGAGAGAGTATGC
>JAHDGN010000010.1:0-17650 GCA_020627645.1 Akkermansiaceae bacterium | reverse complement strand
GGGAGATGCTTTGCAGTTGACGAATATTTTGAGAGATGTGGGGGAAGATTTGAGGAATGGGGCGAGGATTTATGTGCCGTTACATGATTTGGGGAGGTTTCAGTATACGGAGCGAGATTTGATTGGCCGGGTTCATGATGGACGGTTTTTGGCCTTTATGAATTATCAGGCGGATCGGGCAGAGGAGCTGTATGCGAAGGCGGAGGAGTTATTGCCTGAGGAGGATCGGGAAGCGTTGTTGGCTCCGCGAGTGATGCATCGGATTTATGCCAGGCTTTTGGAGAAGATGAGGAAAGATGGGTTTCGGGTATTTGATCGAAGGTATCGGTTGTCGAAATGGGAGAAGGTCTGGTTGTTGGTGAAGGAGAAGCTTGGGATTTGAGATTTTTGATCTCCGATTAACGATTTTAGATTGGGTTTGGTTGGGGAATTGTGTGTTGAATTTTGGATCAGCAAGCTGGGATGGCGTCGGACGAATGAAGGAGGTGCTCGTGGATGTGCCCTATTTTTTGGCAAATGGATTTTAGGATTTCCCTTCTAGGACAGGAGTTTTTGGGCGGTTTGGAGGGTGTCGATTTCGGTGGGGGTTTTGTCGTGGCGGATGGCTTTGATGCGAGGAAAGCGGAGGGCTAGGCCAGAGTCGTGTCGTTTGGAGGGGCGAATCTTGTCGAAGGCGATTTCGAGGACGATGGTGGGTTGAACTTGGTGGACTCGTCTGGAGAGTTTTTGAATGGTGGTTTTTTGGAAATGATCGGTGAGTTGTTCGATTTCATGGTCGGTGAGCCCGGAGTAGGCTTTTCCGATGGTGCGCAGTTCTCCCGTTGTTTCGTCTCGGACGGCGAAGGTGTAGTCGGAGAGGACTCCGGCACGTTTGCCGTGTCCTTGTTGGGCGGCGATGACCACGCAGTCGAGAGTGGGCATGACGCCTTTGAGTTTGCGCCAAGTTTGGCCGCGGCGGCCTGGTTGGTAGGGTGAGTCGGGGTTTTTGGCAATGAGGCCTTCGTGGTCTTGAGCGAGAGCATCTTTGAAGTGGGCTTGGAGGGCAGAGAGATCATTGCCGGGGGGGCGGTAGATGGGGATTGGGGTGAGAGGTGGTTGGAGCGGAAGGGTTTCGAGGGCTTGGCGACGTTGATGGAGTGGGAGATGGACGAGGGGTTGGTCTTTTATGTAGAGGCAGTCGAAGGCGATGAAGCGAACGGGGATGGCGGCACCTAGAAAAAGGTCACCTTGGGTGGTTTTTCGGCCGAGGCGTTTTTGGAGGTCAAAGAAGGTGAGGCGTTTTCCGTCGGCGTAGGCGATGATTTCGCCGTCGAGGATGCAGGAGGGGAGAGGTTGGGATTGAATGGCTTGGAGGAGCTCCGGAAATTCAAGGTCGAGTGATCGGAGGTCTCGAGAGAAGAGGTGGAGGGAGGATTTGGTGATGTGGAGTTGGCAGCGAATGCCGTCGTACTTGGGTTCGAGCCAGAGTGGTTCGGTGGAGTTGTTGTGCCAGGAGATGATGTCTTCGGAAGTTTCGGTGGGTGAGGCGAGCATGGGTTTGAGTGGGGTATGGGGTCGGAGTTGAATTTGGTGAAGTGTCTTTTGTTTGGCTGCGGTGGCGGTTTCGCCAAGGTCTCCGGTGAGCATGAGGGCGTGGCGGATTTTTTGAATGGGTTGGTTGAAGGCTTGGGCGAGGGCGTCTTCGAAGAGTCCTTGTTTGGTCCCGGCGCGGAGTCCGCCGGTGAGGATGCGGATGAGGGTTTCGGATTCGGCAGGGTGGAGGGTTTGGAGGAGTTCTGTGAGGTGGGTGATTTTGGGGAGTGATCCGGAGGTGTTGCTGAGGGTTTGGAGGTGTTGGTGGAGTTGGGCGAGAGTGACTGGTTGTGGGTTGAGGTGTTGAGGGTTTTGCTGGAGAAGGATGCGGGTCGTGCGGGCGGTGTCGTTTTGAGTGGCGGAAGTGCTTTTGTATTGTTGGAGATTGAGGTTGGTGGTTTGGATAAGAGCTTGGCGGATGATGGCGTGACCGAGTTGGGGGACATTGGAGCCGGAGAGCCATCGGGTGAGGTTGGCGAGGTTGGAGGTGGTTTGTTTCTTGAGATAGGTGGAGAGGAGGGAAGTTTTTTTGAGTCGAGAAGTGGTGGTGGTGAGTTGGTTGATGAGGTCTGTGAGTTGTTGAAATGGTGAATTGGGGCGTGGAATGGTTGGGTTAGATTGGTTTGGAGGGATTTGGGAGGTGGTGTTTGGGAGTTCGAGTTGGTCATCTCCGTGGATGGACCAGGCGTCGTATCCGAGGGAGCGGAGGTGAGAGGCGAATGGGCGGGTTTGTCCGTGGAGGGTGAAGATCTGTTTTGGGGAGACTTTTTCCACGGCTTCGAGGAGTCCAGCGAAGTCGGCGTGGTCAGAAAGGGGGAAGGCGGCATCGACCTGGTATCGGTATTGGGCGCCTGGGGTGAGCGCCCATCCGGAGAGCATGGCGGTGCGGCGATTTTTTTGGGATCGGATGGTTCGAGAGCGGACGGCATTGGGTGGGGCGATGACGGCGTAGCCTGGGGGGATTGTTTTTTCTAGGAGGAGTGGTTCGGGGAGTTTGACTCCGATCTCCCGGCAGGCATTGGTCATGTCGTAGACGGTTTTGTGACAGAGGGTGGGGATGTTGGCTTGGTCAAGAATGGCGAGGGCTTCTTGGGCTTTTCCTAGTGAGTAGGCGAAGAGGACAGGGGTTTCTTGGTCGTTGAGAGTATCGAGGGCGAAGTTGGTGATGTCGCGGTGGATTTCTGGAGTGGGAGGAAATTGGTAGTGAGGGAGGCCGAAGGTGGTTTCCATGACGAGGATGTCGGCTTTTGGGAATTGGGGGAGTTCTGATGTGAGTGAAGGTCGGGTTTTGAAGTCTCCGGTGTAGAGGAGTGAGTCGTTTTCTTTTTCGATTCGAATCATGGCAGATCCAGCGATATGTCCGGCGGGATGAAGGGTGATGGTGTGTTGATTGAGGATGAGAGGTTGGTTCCAGGCGAGGGTTTGGAGGGCAGATTTTTTGACACGAAAACGGGTGTGAAGGAGGTGGGCGGTCGGTTCCGAGCAGAGGATTTTTTGGTGTCGGGCGAAGTGGTCGGCGTGAGCGTGGGAGACGAAGGCGAAGGGAGAGGGTCGGTGGGGGTCGAGCAGAAGCTTGAGCTCTGGGAAGTGGAGGGTTTTGGGGTGGAAGTTGAGGGGCACGAAGAAGAGGTAGTCGGAGTTTGTGAGTTTGCTAGTTTGGAGTGTGGCGTTCTAGGGTTGGGTATGAAGATTCGGGAAGCGATGATTGGTGATTTGAGTCGGATTGTGGAGATTTATAATGAATCGATCCCGGGTGGACGTGCGACGGCAGATTTGGAGGAGATTTCGGTCGAGTCTCGGATGGAGTGGTTTGAGGAATTTGAGTCGGATCGACGTCCTTGCTGGGTGGGAGAGGTGGATGGCGAGGTGGTGGGTTGTGTTTATTTGAGGTCGTTTTATGCGGGGCGTCCAGCGTATGACAAAACGGCGGAGATTAGTACCTATGTGGCGAAGGATTGGCAGAGGCGTGGGATTGGAAGGGGCTTGAAGGAGGCGATGATTGAGGCTTGTCCAGGTTTGGGAGTGGAGAATTTGCTCAGTTTTTATTTCGATCATAATGAAGCGACAAGAAGGTTGAATGAGAGGTTGGGATTTGTGCAGGTGGGTCATTTGGAGGGGATTGCAGAAGTTTTTGGGGAAAGACGAGGGTTGAAAATTGGTCTTTTGCGAGTGTGAAAGGCGATGTGAGCTTGATTTTTTGGAAAATTGAGGAATAAAGTGGGGCGAATTAAACTCTTAATTGAACTGACTATGAAAAATATCTTCCTTGGATTGTCTGCTGTGTTTGCTCTTGGATTGGCGTCTTGCTCAACCGTGAGTGATGCTGGTAGTAGCCTTCTTTCCGGTAAAAAGTGCTGTGGCTCCGAAAAGTGCAAGACGACGGCATGCCCGAGCAAGTGCTCAAAGAGCGAGTGTGCGAAGAAAACTGAGTGCGCTAAGAAGAAGTGCTGCGGATCTGCTGCTTGTGCGGCTAAGAAAGCTAACTAAACCAAAGTATTTGATTTCAGACTCGGTCTCTCATTTTGGGAGACCGGGTTTTTTTTGCTGGGTTTTGGGTGAAGGAGTGGATGGGTCTTTACAAATGCGGGTGAGGTTGGCAGATACACGAAGTTTTAGCCACTTCGCTTTCAAAAATGCCTAAAGATACCAGTATAAAGAAGATCCTCGTCGTGGGTGCAGGGCCGATCATCATTGGCCAGGGGTGTGAGTTTGATTATTCGGGGACGCAGGCGTGTAAAGCGCTGCGCGAGGAGGGTTACGAGGTGGTGTTGGTGAATTCGAATCCGGCGACAATTATGACGGATCCGCAGTTTGCTGAGCGGACTTATATCGAGCCGATTACACCGGAGGTGGTTGAGAAGATCATCATTAAGGAGAAACCGGACGCTTTATTGCCGACTTTGGGTGGTCAGACAGCTTTGAATGTTTCGATGGATTTGTTTCATGCGGGAACGTTGGATAAGCATGGGGTGCGAATGATTGGAGCGAATGCGGATGCGATTGATAAGGGGGAGAATCGGCAGCGCTTTAAAGATGCGATGATTAAGATTGGGTTGGATTTACCTGTTTCTGGGGTGGCTCATTCGATGGAGGAGGCGAAGGGGATTGCAGATGAGATTGGGAGTTTTCCTTTGGTGATCCGGCCGGCGTTCACTTTGGGGGGGACAGGAGGTGGGATTGCGTATAATAAAGAAGAGTTCGAGACGATCGTGACGCGGGGGTTGGATTTGTCGCCTACCACGGAGGTTTTGGTGGAGGAGTGTTTGTTGGGTTGGAAGGAGTATGAGATGGAGGTGATGAGGGATCATGCGGACAACTGTGTGGTGATTTGTTCGATCGAGAATTTGGATCCGATGGGGGTTCACACGGGGGATTCGATCACGGTGGCACCGGCTCAGACTTTATCGGATCGGGAGTATCAGATTATGCGTGATGCTTCGTTTGCCGTGATTCGGGAGATCGGGGTAGAGACTGGGGGTTCGAACATTCAGTTCTCGGTCGATCCGAAGACGGGGCGTTGTATTGTGATCGAGATGAACCCACGGGTGAGTCGATCGTCGGCTTTGGCGTCGAAGGCGACGGGTTTTCCGATTGCGAAAATTGCGGCTAAGTTAGCGGTGGGATATACTTTGGATGAGTTGCCTAATGATATCACGAGGGAGACGCCGGCGAGTTTTGAGCCGACGATTGATTATGTGGTGACGAAGGTTCCGAGGTTTACCTTTGAGAAATTCCCGACGGCAGATCCAGTTTTGACGACGTCGATGAAGGCGGTGGGTGAGGCGATGTCGATTGGTCGGACTTTTAAAGAATCATTGCAGAAGGCTCTGAGATCTTTGGAGACGGGGCGATTTGGTTTCGGGTTTGATGGGAAGGATCAGGAGGTGGAGCGGGAGAAAGTGGAGCGGAAGCTTCATGTTCCCAATGCGGAGCGGATCTTTTGGTTGAAAGTAGCCTTTGAGAGTGGTTGGACGGTTGAGGAGGTGTTTGAGGCAACGCAGATTGATCCCTGGTTTTTGGAGAACATGCGTGTGGTGGTTGAAGAGGGAAGAAACTTGGCGGACTTGGATTTGCGCCGAGCAAAGAAGTTGGGCTTCTCTGACTATCAGATTGCGGTGGCGAGGTGTGGTGATGGTGAGGTGACGGCGGCGAAGATTCGAGAAGTTGAAGATCAGGTGAGGCAGGAGCGAAAAGAGGCGGGAATTATTCCGACTTATCGTTTGGTTGATACTTGTGCGGCTGAGTTTGAGGCTGCGACACCTTATTATTATTCGACTTATGGAGATGAGAATGAGGCGCGTGAGACCGAGAAGAAGAAGATTGTGATTTTGGGGGGTGGACCGAACCGAATTGGTCAGGGGATTGAGTTTGATTATTGTTGTGTGCATGCCTCTTTTGCCTTGCGGGAGTTGGGGTATGAGACGGTGATGGTGAATTCGAATCCTGAGACTGTTTCGACGGATTACGATACCTCGGATAAGTTGTATTTTGAGCCGCTGACCTTGGAAGATGCGTTAAACATTTGTGATCAGGAAAAGCCGGATGGGGTGATTGTTCAGTTTGGGGGGCAAACGCCCTTAAATTTGGCGGCAGATTTGGAGAAGGCTGGGGTTCCCATTATTGGGACGAGTCCGAAGTCGATTGAGTTGGCTGAGGATCGGAAGTATTTCTCTGCTTTGTTGGATAAACTTGGGTTGAAGCAGGCGGAGGCTGGGACCGCGGTGTCGGAGGATGAGGCGGTGGCGATTGCGGATCGAATTGGGTATCCGGTTCTGGTGCGGCCAAGTTTCGTTTTGGGCGGCCGTGGAATGATGATTGTCTACAATGATGATGAGTTGCGGAGATATATCCGGAATGCGGCTGATGTGGCACCTGATCGTCCTATTTTGGTGGATCGCTTTTTGGAGAATGCGACTGAGGTGGATGTCGATTGTATTTCTGATGGAGAGACGTCGGTGGTGGGTGCGGTGATGGAACATATCGAGCAGGCGGGAATTCACTCGGGTGATTCGGCTTGTGTGATTCCGTCATTTTCCTTGAGTGAGAAGATTCTTACCGAGATTTCGGTGGCTGCGAAAGGGTTGGCGAAGGAGTTGGAAGTACGAGGGTTGATGAATATTCAGTTTGCGGTGAAAGATGATGAGCTTTATGTCATTGAAGTGAATCCGCGGGCGTCGAGGACGGTTCCTTTTGTGTCGAAGTCGATTGGAGTGCCATTGGCAAAATTAGCGGCGAAGGTGATGGTGGGAGAGAAGTTAGTTGACTTGGGCTTTACAGAAGGGGTGTTGCCGCCGGTGATTTGTGTGAAAGAAGCGGTTTTCCCATGGGGTCGTTTCCCTGGAATTGATACGGTTTTGGGACCTGAGATGAAGTCCACTGGTGAAGTGATGGGAGCAGATGCCGACTTGGGTATGGCCTATGCGAAAGCGCAGGTAAGCGCCTTCAATCCGTTACCAAAGGAGGGAAATGTGTTCTTTAGTGTGAATGACCGGGACAAAGATCGTGCGGTCAAGATTGCGAGTGATTTGGTGGCTTTGGGCTTTCAGCTACATGCGACGGGTGGTACGTATAAGCGTTTGAAGGATGAGGGAATTGAGGTCAAGCGTCTCTATAAGTTAGCAGAGCAGAAGAGGCCGAATGTTTTGGATATGATGAAGAATGATGACATCGATTTTATCATCAACACGCCGAGCGGGCATGAGGCGAGGGAGGATGAGATCAGGATCCGGAGTGGCGCCGTTCAGTATAAGATTAGTCATTGTACGAACTTGGCTGCAGCGGAAGCCTGTGTGAAAGGGATTCGTTCGCTACAGGAGCGTGAACTTACGGTGACACCATTGCAGGAGCATCACGGATAGGATTCTGAATCTATTGTTCTTTGTTTCTCAGCTGAGAGAGGTTTTCGGTTGGTGGGCCTTTGGGTAGGGACTTTTGCCAATGGTTCAGGAGAGATTTGAGTTCGGAGATTTGAGCTGTGTGTTGTTGATTGGCCAGGTTTGTCGACTCAAGGGGATCATTGTGGAGGTTGTAGAGTTCGAAACGATTGAGTTGATGGTTGGTGAGGAGTTTCCATTCGTGGTGAGTGACTGCGAGTGAGGGCCAGTGATGCGGTGTATGGGGGTTATCCTTTTTCCGGGGGATCGTTTTCCAGAAGAGTGGTTTGGGGCGTGATGGAAGAGGCTGACCTTTGAGGACTTTGGTGATGTTGATGCCATCGGGTTTCAAACCTTTAGGGAGTTTAGCTCCAGCAAGGTGGATGAAGGTGGGAAAGAGATCAACGGCTGAGATGAGAGAGACTTTGTCAGTTTGGTTCGGGGCGATGTGGCCAGGCCAGCGAGCGAGGAAGGGGGTATTAATTCCGCCTTGATAGAGTGATGCTTTGTGTCCAAGTCGTCCACCAGTCACTCCCTTCGCTCCGCCAAGATTCCAACCTGCTCCAGTGGCAGTATCATACATCAGGCTGAGGGAAATAGGTCTGGTGACCCGGGCAGGTCCGTTGTCAGATGAAAAAATCACGAGGGTATTTTTAGTAAGTTTCAATCTGTCAAGAGCGTCTAGGACAATGCCGACACGGTCGTCTGCGTGTGAGATAACGGAGGCGTAGATTTGATCGGTTCGGGGAAGGTGTAGGAAGCGCCTTTCGTACTTGGGAAGGGTATGAAATGGTGTGTGTGGTTCGTGAAGCCAGAGGTTCACGAAAAATGGTTTTTTGAGAGAGTGAGATTTTTCGATAAATTGAACGGTGTGGTTTGCATCCTCAAACCATGGCATTTGCTTTCCCGAGCAGTTGTAGGCTCCGTAGGTGTCAAAGCCGTATTGGTCGGGTGTGGGAGAGTCGGGAATCATATCGTTGCCGAGGTGCCATTTTCCAAAATGGCCGGTGAGGTATCCGGCTTCTTGAAGGAGCTTGGGAAGGAGTGTGGTGTTTGGATTTAGCCAATCAGGCATTTGTCTTCGAGCATTACTCTTGGGGTGAGCAAAGTGTCCATTGATGTGATCCCTTGCGGGGAAAAGTCCGGTGAGGATTGCGGTGCGGGAAGGTGAGCAAATTGGGCTGGCGACGGTGAAATTGTGAAAATCGGTGCCCTCTATGGAGAGGCGATCAATATTTGGAGTTTTAAGGTAGGGGTGTTGGCGGCAGGAGAGGTCGCCCCATCCGAGATCATCGGCAAAGATGAAGATGATATTTGGCTTTTGAGAGGCAGAGAGGAGTGCTGTTAGCAGAGAAAGAAAGAAGAGAGTTATTTTCATTGAGAGAGATAGGCCAGGGCAAGAGAGCGGTGTGGGTGTTTTTTTAGGATGGGTTTTAGCTGATGGAGTTGGTCTAGGAGTTGAGGCCCTAATTTGTCGTTGAGGAGCTGGTGGTGTCGTTCTGCGAGTTCTTGATCGTGAATTTGATTCTGCCAAGTTGAGGTGAAAATGAGGTGAAGTTTATGGTGAAGGTTGGACGTTCGTAGTTGTTCCCATTCTCCATGATCGAGCCAGATGTTTCCATTGGGTGCGCGATCGAGAAAGAAGTCGAGTCCGTGGCCAACTCGGTAGCGTTGCATGAGGAGCCTGGATTCGGGGCAGAGTTTGGCGTTTGTGGAGTCGTTAAGTTCGCCCAATTCGTCGAGTGGATCGGGAAGTTGGTCGGAGGCGGTTGTGGGCTGAGAGAGCCAGTGAAAATAGGCGAATGGGGTGATGAGAATTCCTTGGCTGACGGGGCACTCCCAGACCCAGAGGTTTGGTTCCAATAAAAGCGGTGTGAGTGTGTGTTCGCGATCGATCGGACTTTTCATCTTAAGGGGTATTCTGAGCTCGAGGTCTTTTGCGACAAGAGGTTTCTGGTTATAAATTTTCTATCAGAAATTAGAGGACATCGGGCAAAAGGTGGGATATTATGGAATCCTGTGAAATCGGTTTTTCTATTTTTGGCGATGACGTCCTTGGTCACAGGGATGATCTTTCGTGATGGGCCGAGTCCTGCTCCAAATACGGAAACTGCGCCAACCGGAGATTATGAAAATAGCGGTTGGCAATGGCAGATCTATCTGGGTGGGTTTCATGGGACGATGATTTCGCCCAAGCATATTTTGGGAGCGACTCATACGGGTAATTACACGACTGCGAATTATCATGCCATGTTTAGTGGTGAGGCAGTAAATCAGATTTTTCAGGTGAAGAGCCGAACATTGATTTCGGGAACAGATCTGGCGGTGTATGAAGTTTGGGAAACCTTTGACGACTATGCGCAGCTCTATTCGGGAACGGATGAGCAGGGAAAAGAGCTTGTTGTTTTTGGCCGTGGGGTGGGGAGAGGAACTGAAGAACTTGGGAAGGGTTGGCGTTGGGGGTCAAGTGGCACTAAGAGGTCTAGGTGGGGCAGAAATACGATTCAGGGTGATTTTACGAGTGGAACGAGAGATTTGTTGTACTTAAACTTCAGTGATGTTTTGGGACAGGATGAGGTTGGTTTGACGACTGGTGATTCGGGTGGAGGTTGGTTTATTGAGGATGGAGGTGTTTGGAAATTGGCAGGAGTGAGTTATGCGGTGGATGCTAGGTATTCAGCTGATGATCCACCTTCGAATACGGGCTCATTTAATGGTGTTTTTTACAATGCGGGTGGTTGGTCAATTGGAAGTGATGCGAATGGTTGGAATGAGATTCCTTTGGTTCCGACTGGGGCCAATCAGAATAGTGTTTACTTCTGGTCGAACAGTTATGGTTCGAGGGTGAGTTCGAGTATTCCTGAGATCAATGCGGTGATTGGAGATGCTCTTGTCTGGGGTGGGTTGACGAGCTTAGAAAAATTCGATGATTGGTTGAGCGGATTTGGGTTGGTGGGCTTACCGGGAGAAGATGCAGATGGTGATTGTCTGAGTCATCTATCCGAGTATTTAACGAACTCTGATCCTAGTTCTAATGCTGAATCGATTTTACCATTTCGTGTTCAATTTCTGCCGACTGGTGAGCATGAGATTACTTTAGTCCATACCTTGGATTTGGTTGGGAGGGGTCTATCTCTTGAAGTTCAGCGATCGGAAGATTTGCAGAGTTGGTCAGTGGTGAGTGATTTGACGGAGCAAACAAATACGATTGATCGCACTCTGGGAGTGCGAACGATCGTTTCTACGAGGACGGAAGTGTCCTCGGGGGATGTTTATTATCGTCTGAAAATTACTTTGTAGCTTTTTTCAACTTTGGCGGGGTGGTGCCTTCGAATTCGGCGGTGGTCTTCCGGCAGAGTCGCAAGAAGTCTTCTTCGATCATATTAAGGTGCCGACTTTCTCGTGACAAAAGGCCCCATGATCGGTGGTGAGTGGTTGCGAGTGGGACGGGAATGAGTTCACCATTTTCGATTTCGGTTTGAGCGATCCAAGGGGCGACTACGCCGACACCGGCACCAACTTTGGCCATTTCTTTGATGGCTCCCATATCACCGAGGCTAAGGCTTGGTCTGAGCCTGATGCCGACTTCCGCAAAAGTGGATTTGAGAAGGTGGTAGGTTTCGCTTTTTCGTGCGTAGACGAGAAAGGATTGTTCTTCGAGGTTGGTGGGAGTGGGTTTTTTAGACTTTGCCCAATCGTGGTCTGGTGAGACGACGAAGATGAGATTATCGTCAAAAATGGGCTCGAACTTGATCCAAGCTGGCTCGCGACCTCCGATGCCGATTGCGAGATCGATGGTTCCCTGATCAATGAGCTCGATGAGACTGGCAGTGTCTGCAGATTCGATATGAATTTCACATCGAGGGTAGAGTTGACGAAACTCTTGGATGGCTCCCGGGAGGAGGTAAGAGCAGAGAGTTTGGGTGACACCGACGCGGAGTCGGCCTTGGCCCCATCGCCTGAGGAGAGAGAGTTCTTCGCGAGCTTTGTTCAGTTCGGTCAGAGCTGCTTTGAAGCGTCTGAGTAGGGTGGTTCCGTTTTGGGATAGAGCAATGCGTTTTCCCGAGCGTTCAACGAGTTCACAGTCCATGAGAGTCTCTAGGGCTCTGATCGAATGAGAAATAGCTGATTGTGTGACGCCGAGTTGTTCGGCTGCCTTGGTAAAGCTACCGGTTTCAGCGAGGGCGACGAGGGAGCGGACTTGGCGGAGATCAGGAAGGTCGGGCATAGGTTTTTTGATGAGTAGGTTTCATGTGAAGCAACGTAGGTACTTCCGTGCAATTATCAAGAATTTTTGGTTTAAAGAGAGGTGGTTTGTCGATAGGACCAATCAAAAAAGAGCTCTAAAGCCGGTTTCAGTGGAGTTGGGGTGAGGGCTCTGAGGGTGTGATCTTAAGTCAAAATAAAGGTTTAGAGGTCCTCTTTTTGATTTCTCTGGACATGAACCAGAACGAATGAGTGCCTCTGACTGACTGAGCCAAAAAAGATCGGAATGCTTTGGTGCTGCTGACTAAACTGGGTTGGCTACCCTTTGGGTTCAGGTTGTTTGGTCGCCAGGTGGAACAATCTGTTCATGAAAATAATTGATGGATTGCAGAAATTCCGGGTTTTTTGTTAACGAGTAAAGTTTGTTGCCATGTCGGGGTAGCCATTGGTGCTGACGCCGTTATCTTTCCAATGTTGGAGTTGTTCATCGTATTTGGTGCGCATGGTATTGAGGGTATTGGCGAAGGTGGGATTTTGAGAGAGGTCATTGAGCTCCAGAGGGTCATTGGCGAGGTCGTAGAGTTCTTCTTCTGGAGTGTCGCTCCACCAGTAGGTGTATTTGAAGTTATCGCTTACAATGGTAAGAGCAGTGGTTCCTGCTGCGTCCCAGACGTTCATCAGGGCGAGCTGGTCGTGTCCTCCGTTACTTGGATTTGAGAGCAGAGGGACGAGGCTTTTTCCATCCATGTTTTGAGGGACAGGGAGGCCAGCAAGGTCCAGAATCGTTGGCGCGAAGTCGATGTTTCCGGTGAGTCGGTTGCATCGGAAACCCTGGCCTGACGTTGTGGCGCGTGGGTCATAGATCATGAGTGGGGCAGCCGATGCTTCTTCGATGGGGAGAACTTTAGATGCGAAGCCGTGTGATCCGCAGAGAAAGCCGTTGTCGCTGGTATAAATGATGACGGTGTTGTTTTCGATGCCTTGTGCGATGACTTCGTCTCGGATCATTTTGACGGCTTGGTCGATGCCGTAGACCTGGCGGTGGTAGGTGGCCATGACGTTGTCATAATTGCTGTCGTATCCCCATTGGGTGAAGCGAGGCCATTGACGACCGGTTTTCATTTGTGGGGGACGGGTGTCACCAAAGACGCGTCCGTAGTTGCCTGGTTTTGTGAAAGTGATGGGGCCTCCAGTGTCGGGGTTGACATAAATGTTGTTGAATCTGGGATCTGGAGTGGTGGGGCGGTGGGGGGCCTTGAATGAGATGGACATGCAGAAGGGTTTATTGAGAGCGACAGAGGAGGCGACGAAATCTCGTCCCCAGGCTCCGAGGGCAAGGGTGGCGTGCGGGAATTCGGTGGCGTAGGCTTCGAGACCGTTGATTTGGTTTGTGGTGTATGAGCTTTGGCGTTGAGGTCCGATGACTGACACGTCAAATCCTGGCGAGACGTCGACTCCTTCAATTCCGATTTTTCCGGCAAAACCAGTGTGGTAGCCAGCATTCCGTAGGAGGACAGGGTAGGAATTGGCCCACATGGTTGTGGTGAGGTTGCCGCGGTCAAAGTTGCATCCATGTTTGTATTCGTACATGCCGGTGAAGATATTGGCTCGGGAGCCCATGCAGATGGCGGTGGAGGTGTAATGACGATCGAAGATGATGCCATCGGTGCCGACTTTGTCTTGATGTGGGGTGATGACGTCGGGGTTTCCGTAGCAGCCGACTGAGTATTTGGTTTGGTCGTCTGACAGGAGGAAAATGATATTCGGTGGTGTTGTTGGACCGAGCTTAGCGATTCGAATGAAGAGTTGGTCTTCGCTTTCGAGATTTAGATCATCGAGTTCGTATGTTCGGGTCGTCGATGAGCCTGGGTCGGCGATGAGGTTGGTTTCGAGAGTCGCGTTCCATTGTTCCAGGTTGTTGGAGAGTTCGATATCGAAAGTTTCGCCGGGAGAAGAGGTCCACGTGAGAGATAGGGTGGACGTCTCGACGTTGTAACTGGAGCTTTCTACCACAAACTGTTGAGCCACAGAGGGTAAGATCTGAGTGAAAAGAGATACGATGACAGGCAGAAGCAGCCTCTTAGAGGAGTTAGTGTGTGCTTTCATTTTATTGTATGTAATTAAGTAGCCGTTCTTATGGGAGTTTCAAATTTATTTGTGATTCTTTATTCGTTTGTTTGAAGGTATTTGATGGCTGACTGGGCGGCGATGGTTCCTGAGGCAAAGGCGCCTTGGAGGAGGTAGCCACCGGTTGGAGCTTCCCAATCGATCATTTCACCAGCGACGAATGTTCCTGGAAGTTTTTTCAGCATCAGGTTGGGTGTGATTTGAGGCCATGGGATGCCGCCGGCTGAGGAAATGGCTTCATCGATAGGGCGAGGTTGCTGGAGGGGGATTTTGAATGATTTGGTGTGGTGGGCGAGTTGTGATGCGGACTCGAAAGGGCCGTGGAAGTGTTCGAGGAGGAGGGTTGCGGCGATGGGGAGTTTCCAGCGTTGGATTGATTCACGGAGGAAATTTTTTCTAGCGGACTCCATTTTCCGGGTGAGTTGTTCGATGGAGAAAGTGGGTTTTAGGTCAAGAGTGAGGGTGGGTTGGGGCATGGATCGAAGTGAGGGTCCGAGGAGGTAGATTGGTCCACCTTCGAGTCCGTATTTGGTGATCATGAGTTCCCCTGGGGCTTTGAGATCTGGGGTGGAGGCGATGATGTTTTTGATGGGTTGGGCTTCGATTTGGGGAATGAGGTGGTGAGGCCAGTTGGTTTCCCATCCACAATTGGCAGGAGAGAGGGGGTTGATGGGAATGCCGGCTTGATTGAGAGTTTTGGTCCAATTGCCATCGGATCCGGTTTGGGGCCAGGAGGCGCCTCCGAGGGCTAAGATGATGGCAGAGGGGGTGATCATTTTGGGTCCAATTGGGGTGCTGAACGTTGCGGAAGATTGTTCGAGAGCGGTGAGTTGGTGGTGCATGTGGAATTGAACTCCTTGTTCGCGTAGTTTGATGAGCCAGCGACGGAGGAGTGGGGCTGCTTTGAGGGCTTTGGGGTATACGCGGCCAGATTTTTGGATGAAGGTTCCGACGTCGAGTCGGGCGGCCCATTTACGGATCTCTTGGTTGTCAAACTGGTCGAGGGCTTGGGACCAGAAGTTTGGAGGTTGGTCTGGGCCAGAATATCGAGAATCGAATTGTGGCCTAGGTTCGGAGTGGGTGAGGTTGAGGCCGCCTTTTCCAGCGATGAGGAACTTACGACCGACGGATGGCTTGTGGTCGCAGAGCGAGGTGGGGATGCCTGCGGCGGAGGTGATTTCGGCGGCCCGAAGTCCGGCAGGGCCACCGCCGATGATAAGGATATGGGGAGTGATAGCGTGAACTAGTTTGTTTTTGAGTCTAAGTCGATGGTGTTGTCCACAGTCGCTGATGGAGCTTTGATCTGGATGGGGGCGGCGGCAGAGGGTGTTGAAGGCGCGGACGCTTTTGGTGTGACAAGAGGGTTTGAGGGTGTTTTGGGTGATGGATCAGGGGCGTCGAGCGAGATGAGCTCTTCGGGTTCGGCTTTTTTGATCGGGCCAGCGAAGAGGCGGGTGAAGTTGCGGCCGAAGATACAAAGAAGGAGGAGGGTGAGGAAGGCGAGTCCTGCACTGATGGGATTGAACGCGCGCATTAGGAAGATGTCCCAGAGTAGGATATTGATCACAATTGGAGTCAGGATGACGAGCCCGAGCGGAGCAAAGCGTTTGGTGATGAGAAGGAAGCCTCCAAATACTTCAAGCCCTTTCACGATGTCGAGGTAGGAGAGCTTGAAGTCAAAGGGAGTTGGGATCTTGTGTTGCAGAGCGCCCATGAAACCTTCGGCCATTGGCTTGAGATCAGGTTGAGGGAAGCTCAGGAAAGGCATGAAGTGGTTGAGTCCGAAGACGATAAAAGCGAGTCCGAGGATGTTACGTGCGATGACTGGAATTTGGGACATTGTTTTTTGGAGGTTAAAAAGTGTTGATCGTTATTAGTCTATAGCGATGGCTGGCTCTTTGTCTTTCTTCTTTTCATCATTTTTCTCACCTCCTTTCCCTCCTTTCCCTCCTTTCCCCCCTTCTCCGCCTTTCCCCCCCTTACCGTCTTTTCCGTCTTGGCCATCTTTTTCGTCTTCTTCCTCTTCTTTTGGGCCGGCCTCGATGAGCTTGGTAAAGGTGCGATCGATGATATCGCCTTGATTAAACTTGAGGATTTTTTCTTTGTTAGGTTCTAGAACAGTGGATGGGGAGTTGAAGTGGACCATTTTGTTGTCGCGTTGCCTTTCAATGTGAATGATGTAGCCCAGACCTTGGAAACCAACTTTTTGGCGGTCTTCTTCTTCAACTCCGGGTTCGTCTTCGAGTCCGTAGATATTGGAGATGGGGTCGAATTGGAGGTCGAGTGATTCACCTGAGGGTATGGAGAAGTCTTTGGTTTGGTGGGAGATGATTTTGTAGGTCTTGGAGCGGTCGACTGACTTACCGACGATGATTAATGTGGCTTTTGAGTCCTCCAAGTTGAGGTTGGGAGAGAGGTTTTCAATCTGAAGCTTGAAGTTAAATTCTTGTTCGTAAGTCCCTCGTCTCGTTTGGCTGATGTTTCTTTTGAATCCTGGCGTGATGTTGAGGTCTGGGAGTTGATTGGCGGTCCATTTGGCGATGTAAGCTTGGTCTTTGGGCGAGAGATTTGAGCGTTTTACCGAGACTTGGTTTCCGTTTTTTTTGAGTCTGAGAGTAATGGTGGTTGGCTTCACATCGACAATGGATGCGTCGACGACTTTTCCTTTGGAGCTGGTGAATTTGTGGGATTCGGCTGTGCTGGGGGAGATGAGAAGAATGAGCGCAGTCACTACTCGAAGGAATACTACTTTCATGAGGGTAGGATAGCAGAGCAATTCTTGAGAGGCGAGCTGGGATTGTTTGGGGTGTTGGCTTTTCTTTGCGAGAAATCGATTTAGGTTCCCATCCGTGACGGTTGCGGAGTTTAAGGTGCTTGGAGACGTGTTTTTGATCACGTTGAGTTCGTTTTTTTGTGTGGCATTACCTGCATATTTTTTGGTGCGTCATTTTTGGCCTGAGGTGGACGATGGGGGGGAGGGTTTCGACGTCGATTTTTAGGAATTGGGATTTGTTGTTGATGGGAGGTTTTGCGATTTTGTTTGTTCTGCAGTGG
Source organism: Akkermansiaceae bacterium (assembly GCA_020627645.1). Classification (GTDB taxonomy): domain Bacteria; phylum Verrucomicrobiota; class Verrucomicrobiia; order Verrucomicrobiales; family Akkermansiaceae; genus SW10. The sequence continues at coordinate 818 of JAHDGN010000010.1, read as the reverse complement.
CGAGGTTTGGCTGATAGAATGGGGGGCGGGAGTCTGGATTTGTCGGCTGAAGGGTTGGTTTTGGGAGGATTGATGAAGGTCGTGTTGGCGGGATTTGTGCCGGTGGCGTTGATGAGGCGGGTGGATTTGGTAGAGTTCTTTGGTCTGAGGTGGGAGGGGTGGAGGCATCTTTTTTGGATCGTTCCGGTTTTTGTGGTTGGGGTGATTTTTTTGGCAAATTTGGTGGTTTTGTCAGGTTGGCAGGAGTGGGTGAAGAAGAGTTATGGTGGAGGCCAGCAAGAGGTGGTTCGAGCGGTGATGGAATCGGGGGATGTGAAATTTATGCTGGCGGCCTTATTTGCGGCGGCAGTTTGTGCGCCGATTGGTGAGGAGTTGATTTTTCGGGGATTTTTGTATCCGGTGGCAAAGAGATTTAGTGAGAGGTGGTTTGCGACGATTTTTTCTTCGATGCTTTTCGGAGTGGTGCATTGGAATTTGGCGGGTTTGCCGATGTTGTTTGTGATGGGGGTGTTGTTTGTGATTTTGTATGAACGAACAGGTTCGTTATGGGCGCCGATCTTGTGTCATGCGGTGTTTAATGGGTTGATGGTTGGGATGATGGTGTTGTCAAAATTTGTGGAAGTGCCGATGTGATGAGAGTGGGTGAGATTGGTGAAGATGAATTGGTGAAGCGTTTGGTGGGTGGGGTGGTGGGAAGTGACAATGTGGTTGTTGGGCCTGGGGATGATTGTGCGGTGGTGGGAAGTGGTGAGGTTTTGAGTTTGTTGAAGACGGATTCTGTGGTGGAGGGGATTCATTATTTACGGGATGAGGATGCG
>JAHDGN010000376.1 GCA_020627645.1 Akkermansiaceae bacterium | reverse complement strand
CGCACTAACTCCTTCCATGCCCCCGGCACCTTTGTCACTGCCGCATGATCATTCACCGATCGAAAACCCACCATCTGCCTCGCGAAGGACCTCCCCGCTTCAGGTAGATCATCCAATCCCATAACTAAGGCCACCATACTTGACCCGACTCGAGGTCACCGTGGACTTCCGATACATCACAAATTGATCCCACCCACGCTTCTCACGATAATGAAAAATCTTCCCACATCCCGCCGTGTAGTATCCGTTTTGCTGAAAAACCAAATTCAACGGATGTCTCTCCCGCGGCAATCGCTGGCTCGGATCATAAATATCAGCATGTCCATAAGAGCCACTCCGATGGGGGGCGATCCCATACATCACCGCCGTGCGAGAAGGACCACAAACTGGAGCAGGGCAATAAGCAGACTCAAAAGCAACCCCCTCCTTCGCCAAAGAATCAATATGAGGAGTGCTCGCCTGCGGATGCCCACCCAAATACCCCACCCAATCATTCAAATCATCCACTGCCAAAAACAAGACATTCGGCTTTTTGACCCCCGCCTCGGCACGACCCCATCCCAAACCCACCACAAAAAACAAGGTCGCCATTCGGAAAAAATTTTGCGCCTTCACCCTCCTCCACCCGATTTTTTGAGAACTCACAGCTCCAGAGATACCCAAATCACCCCCCAACCGAACAGCTCACATCACCACAACCTCAAAAAAATCCCAAAAAATCCCAAATTCCTCATTCACGACTGACCATTCACCATTCAATCTCCTCCCGTGAGCTACCAAGTCTTCGCCCGCAAATACCGACCCCGCACCTTTGCCGACGTCCTCGGACAAGACCACGTCGTCCACACCCTCCGCAACGCCATCGAACAAGATCGCCTCGCTCACGCCTACCTCTTCGTGGGACCCCGAGGCACCGGAAAAACCTCCACCTCCCGGATCTTCGCCAAGGCACTCAACTGCCCCAACGGCCCCTCCATCGATTTTGATCCCGATGATCCACTCTGCATCGAAATCGCCGAAGGCCGCTCACTCGACGTCCTTGAAATCGATGGAGCCTCCAACAATAAAGTAGACGAAGTCCGATCCCTGCTCGAAACCGTCGGCTTCGCTCCCGCCTCATCTCGCTTCCGAATCATCTACATCGATGAGGTCCACATGCTCACCACCGGCGCCTTCAACGCCCTCCTCAAAACCCTCGAAGAACCACCCCCACACGTCAAATTCATCTTCGCCACCACCGAACCACACAAAGTCCTTCCCACCATCATCTCCCGCTGCCAACGCTTTGACCTCCGCCCCATCCCCACCGAAATCATCGCCTCACATCTTCAACACATCGCCTCCGAAGAAAACGTCAAACTCGATGACCCCGCCGCGTGGGCCATCGCCAAAGGAGCCGACGGAGGCATGCGTGATGCCCAGTCCATGCTCGACCAACTCGTCGCCTTCTGTGGCAACGAAATCACCGAAACCAATGTCCTCGACATCTTTGGCTTCACTTCCCGCGAAATCGTCGCCGACCTCCTCCTCGGCATTTTAAAGAAAGAGCCAGCCTCCATCCTCTCCACTATCCTCACACAATACGACAAAGGAAAAGACCTCTCTCAACTCCTCACCGAAATTGTCGGAGCCATCCGAGCCCTCGTCGTCGCCAAACTAAACACCGACGCAGACCGCGAAGGCTTCCCCGAAGCCCTCTGGACCGACCTCACCACCGCTTCTGAGCCCTACAAAGCCGAACGCCTCCTCGCCGTCATCGATACCTTCTCTGAAGCCGAAAGCCGAATGAAGTGGGCTTCCAACAAACGCCTCCACCTCGAAATCGCCTCTCTCAAAGCCATCCAAAACCTCGAAGAAATCCGCCTCTCCGACGTCATCACCTCCATCGGAAAAGCCGACCCATCCGAAATCAACCAAGCCCTATCATCCCCATCAACACCCGAAACGACACCACCCACTCCGACAACCGACATCCCCGCCTCCCCAGAAAAAAAAACGGAAGTAAAAACTGAACCCTCCTCCCAGGAAGGCCTCTCGACCATTGATAAACTCATCGCCAACGCTCCCGAAAAAGCAATCGATCCCGACCCACCCAAACCCTCCACCCCATCTCCCGAACCTGTAGCGAAAGAAAAAGAAGAGGAGAAAACCAAAGAGGAACCCGAACACGACGACTTCCACGAAGACCCCCTCATCATCGAAGCCCTCAAAATCTTCAAAGGCCGCCTGATTTCATAGCCAAAGATCAAAAATCGGTCTTTGGCCTCCTTTTCCTCACAGACACACGCCCCCCTCGAGCTTTTCGAATAGGCTCAAAAACATGATCTGCGCCAGTCGCCTTAATCTCACAAACCATCGCCATCAACTCCCCTAACCGCCCTTTGGGCCACCCCCGCTCCGCAAACCAACCCAAATACTCCGGGGGTAAATCAATCAAAGGAATCCCCCGGGGCGGATAATTCTGTGGCCCATATTTCCCAAAAGGCATAAAGGCCTCCGCAATCTCACTCAACAGATTGCGGAAATCCTCACGATCCACCTCGGAAAATTCCACCCTTTCAACACCACACTAGTCGCGGTTTCCCAACAACTGGAAAACCCAGTAAGCCAAGTTCGCAATCGCGCCCAAAGCTGCCACCACATAAGTCATCGCCGCCCAATGCAACGCATTCCTTGCCCGCCCCTGATCAATCGAGCTCGCAATCCCACTGTTCTGCATCCAAACCATGGCACGCTTACTCGCATCAAATTCCACAGGCAAGGTCACCACTGAAAATAACGCCGTCACGCCCAGTCCTATCACAATAATCCACAACAAAATCGGATTACCCATCGCAAACGCTCCAAACAACGACAGCATAAAGACCAAATTCATGACCTTAGACGCCATCATCTGAGCAGGCACCATCTTAGACCGAAACGTTAACCAACGGTAGGCTCTCGCGTGCTGAACCGCATGCCCCACCTCATGCGCAGCCACCGCCGCCGCCGCCACATTCCGTTGATGACATACCGCCTCGCTCAAATTTACCGTCTTATCCATCGGATTGTAATGATCCGTCAGACGCCCCGGAGTACTAATCACCTGCACATCCGTAATCCCTTCCTCTCGAAGCATCTTCTCTGCCACCTGCATACCACTCATCGGGATCTCAGCCATCGAATGCTCAGCAAAACGCTTCTTCAACATCGAACTCACCCACAAACTCACCAACATCGGCACTCCAATCACCAGCAGATAGGTTAAGGAGAACATTCCTAAAACAAAAACAAGATCGTTCATGCCCAGAGCATACTCATCTAACACAACTGCGCAAGCGACTCCCGTCGCAAAATCCACCACATTCCAAAGAATTTGCCCACCGCCCCCAATAAACCCGAAGCCCCCCTCAGAACAAAGCGCCTAGGCATGCCCCACATCCGCTTTTGACAATTCTCCAATCCATCACAAATACTCCCGTTACACCAATGACCACGACCAATCTCATCCTAGGCCTCGTTGCCATTTTT
>JAHDGN010000375.1 GCA_020627645.1 Akkermansiaceae bacterium | reverse complement strand
CACCGCCCGACTCGACCTCGTCCAATCACTCCTCGCCGAGCCCTACCTTCTCACCAAACTACGCGACACCCTCAAGGAAATCCGCGACATCGAACGCACCACCACCCGCCTCTCCCAAGGCTCCGGCAATGCACGCGACCTCAAAGCACTCGAACTCTCCCTCGAAAAAATCCCCGATCTCAAAGCCGACCTCTCCGCCCTCCCCACCCCAGACTCATCCAACCTCCACGCCCAAATCCTAGAAAGCATCCACCAATTCCCCAACCTAGTCACCCTCTTCCAAAACGCCCTCGTCGAAGAACCACCCGCCAACTTAAAAGAAGGAGGAATCATCCGAGACGGCTACTCAGAAGCACTCGACGAACTCCGCTCCGCTTCCCGAGACGGAAAACAATGGATCGCCGAACTCCAACAATCCGAACGCAAACGCACCGGCATCGACTCGCTGAAAATCAAATACAACAACGTCTTCGGCTACTTCATCGAAATCACCAAAGCCAACCTCGACAAAACTCCCGATGACTATCAGCGCAAACAAACCATGGCCAACGCTGAACGCTTCATCACCCCCGAGCTCAAAGAAGTTGAAGGCAAAGTCCTCGGCGCTGATGACCGCGCCAAAGCACTCGAATACGAAGAATTCCTCACACTACGAAACACCGTCGCCGAACACCTCCCCCAACTCCAACAAACCGCAGACTCCCTCGCCACCCTCGACGTCCTCATCTCCTTCTCCGAAACCGCCCAACTCCACCAACACACTCACCCTCAACTCGACAACTCACGACACCTCCAAATCGTCAACGGCCGACACCCCGTTCTCGAACAAACCCTCATCGACGAAAAATTCGTCCCCAACGATACCCTCATCGACCCCGAAAACTCCCTCCTCCAAATCCTCACCGGACCCAACATGGCCGGTAAATCAACCTACATCCGCCAAATTGCCCTCATCACCCTCATCGCTCAAATTGGAGCTTACGTTCCCGCCGAACACGCCCACATCGGACTCACCGACCGCATCTTCTGCCGCGTCGGAGCCTCCGACGACCTCGCCAAAGGCCAATCCACCTTCATGGTCGAAATGAACGAAACCTCCCTCATCGTCAACAACGCCACCGAAAACTCCCTCGTCATCCTCGATGAAATTGGACGCGGCACCGCCACCTTCGACGGCCTCTCCATCGCCTGGTCTGTTGCCGAACACCTCCACGACCACGTCAAATGTCGTACCTTATTTGCCACTCACTACCACGAACTCTGCGCCCTCTCCGACACCAAAAAATCCGTCGCCAACTTCAACGTCGCTGTCCGCGAATGGAACGACGACATCATCTTCCTCCGCAAAATCCTCCCCGGACAAGCCGACAAATCATACGGCATCCAAGTCGCCCGACTCGCCGGACTCCCCAAAAACATCATCGACCGAGCTAAGGAAATTCTCTCTCACCTTGAAATGAACTCCTCCAAACCCACAACCGACAAAAAATCCTCCCCAAAACCAAAAGAACTCCCCCAAACCGAATCCCCACAACTCGACCTCTTTTCATAAATCACAAGAGCATCCAGGTTGCACACACCAACCCTCTGAATGTATTCGTCAAAACTGCTCTTAGGATGGTTACGACTAAAACGAGGGAGGCAAAGATCAAAGTAACAACCAGAGCCACCCTCGCAGAACGAATGTGCTAATTCTCTGCTCCAGAGGATCCTGCTGACGGCTCTAGTCGCTCGTATACCAAATCGAGGAATTTATGTAAATCAAGGGCTCCACGTTTCTCTTCGAGGGATCCTTCAAATACTTGAGAATCAAGCATCTTTAGTTCGTCAGCCAAAAATGGAAAATCCTCAGTTACTAGACGATAATCCATATTAGGGGCAATTTGTCCGACGACCTCCAAAAGAATTAAATTTTTCTTAGCAGAATTAGTCTCAACAAAATATCCCGCCTGTTCCATTTGGCTCCGAGCCTCTTCACGCAGGGTTGCTGAATTTTCCACATCTTCTGCAATCTGCTTTTTGTCGGTTAGGTGTGCATCTTTCCCGAAGTTTTCTTCGATACCATCTTGTTGACGATCACAAGAACAGAGCCAAGAAACAGAAATCCAAACTAGCAGTCTAACTTTTTTCATCGATCGTCATTGAAACTAAGAATTCCTTAAAGATCAACCACCTCCTTCTAAGCTGTTCTGAATCCAAATTAAGACCTTCAGACAAGCCTCAAATAAACCATCAAAACAAAACCATCACTCTATGCTCAAATCAACAACACTCCAGAAGCCTCCAAGCTCATCTCTCTCGGATCCACATACCCCATCTCCGAAGACCTCACCCTCGAAGCCGCCGAGACCATCTCACAACACGACCACACCCTCGCCATCAACCTGATCGACCTAGCAATCGAAAAAAACAAAGCCTTCGCAAAAGGATACCTCGCCAAAGCTCACCTCTACCACCAACAACAACTCAATGACCAAGCCCGCAAAAACTACAATGTCGCCACCGTGATCGATGAATCACTCGAAGACCCGAACTTCGAAAGCTCACTCCACAACAACCCCACCGAAAAACAAGCCCTCCCACTCACCAACTCTCCCACCCCATCCCCAACAACCACACCCGACCTCCCCCCATCCGAATACATCGAACGACCCCGAACTCGAAGAACTCCTCGCCCAACAAAACAACATCATCGACTTCTCACATATCGGCGGAATGGAAGAGCTCAAAGAACGCATCCGCATGAGCATCATCTATCCATTCAAAAACAAAGAGCTCTTCAAAAAATTCAAAAAGAAATCAGGCGGAGGCCTCCTCTTCTATGGCCCTCCTGGCTGCGGAAAAACCCTCATCTCAAGAGCCACCGCTGGCGAATGTGGAGCACACTTTATCAACATCGCCATCCACGACATCCTCTCCAAATGGATCGGCGAAAGCGAACAACGAATTCACGAAATCTTCGAAACCGCACGCCGTAAATCACCCACCGTCATCTTCATCGATGAAGTCGATGCCCTCGGCGTCAAACGATCCCACGCCGGACACACCGCCAGCCTCGTCAATACCCTCCTCACCGAAATCGACGGAGCCACCTCTGACAATGACAACCTCCTCATCCTCGGAGCCACCAACACCCCATGGCGCATCGACAGTGCCTTCCGCCGTCCAGGACGCTTTGACCACGTTCTCTTCGTCCCACCACCAGACCTCAAAGCCCGCGAATCCATCTTCCAAATCATGCTCGAAGACATCCCCCAAGAACCCATGAACTTCCAAAAACTCGCTCAAGCTACCGAAAAGTTCTCCGGCGCTGACATCAACGCAGCTGTGCAAAAAGCCTCCGAAGAAGTGATCCAAGAAATCATGGCAACAGGAAAAGAAACATCGCTCTCTCAGAAGCAACTCCTCAGCGCCATCAAAAAAACCCGGCCAACAACTCTCGAGTGGATCGAACAAGCAACAAACTACGCCAGCTATGCGAACCAATCAGGCCTCTATAACGACCTTGCCGAATACCTAAAAAAAT
>JAHDGN010000374.1 GCA_020627645.1 Akkermansiaceae bacterium | reverse complement strand
CCTTCCGATACGGATCCTCCGAGCGCAAACTCGCCACTTTAGCCAACTCCATCGCATACTCCTCAATCGACAACCGTTCATTCGTCACTCCTCAAGATCACCAAAACATCTCACCCGATGTCCAGCCAACGAATCAAAAATATGAATTCACATCATCAAATATCCCAGTAAAACCACGCCGTGAACTCACCGACGATCACTTCCTGGCTAGATCCCCTCTGGGATGCCGTCTGTGACCGGATCGCGCAACCGCTCTCTGGTGTCTCTCTCGACGAACACCATACCCTTCCCCTTGCCACGCAGACCTTCCACCAGTTCCTGGAAAACAACACCAATCGCCAACCAGATTTCAACACCCTTCTCTCCGTTCTCACTTATCCAGCCAAAAACAACGCTCTCCAATACATCGCCGACCAGCGCAAAAAGGAAAGCAATCCCGATCTCTTTCGCGACTTCTCAAAAACCAAATGGGAGAAAAATCCAAATCTCCGCCCCCTAATTACTCGTGGAGTTGAAGGAGAACTCAATGATCCAAATTGGTCTTTTGTCGAACCGATCCTCTGGAACAGAGCCGCTCCCATCTATCACCGTCTTCGAATCAACCCCAACGATGCTCGCGATGTCTACTCCGAAACCATCGCCAATTTTCTTCAACCACGCCAAGAGCCACAAAAATGCCCCTTCCGAAAGATCCAAATATTTGAAGAACTCCCCATTCTCTTCGCCGTTGTCGCTGAACGAAGAGCCATTTCCTGGATTCGGAAAGAAACATCCCTCAAAATGGCTCCAAATCGCAAAACGATCTCCTTCGACGACCCCGATATCGGTCCCCTTGAAAGTCGTATCGTCGATCAAAACCCTGACCCCCTTTCCAACACCTCCTTTGAGCGAATCCGTCAGTCCTGCTCAGAAACTCTTAACGACTTTCAGTGGCACCTCCTCGAAACTATTTTCGTAAGTTGCACCAAAACTCGAGAACAGCTCGTCACCGAACCCTGGGTCCTCCAAAGGCTAAACCTCAAAAAGACCACCTCGCGAACCACCAAACTCCGCCACCTCAACAAACTTCTATCACAAAGCCTGACCAAACTTGGACATGCCCTAGAAACAGCCGATTTATAGGTTCTTCAACAATTTTTGACCTTCTTCTCCATCTCTTGCGATCCTCCCACTGCACCATGAACAACAAAAAAACACCCCAGCCATACCAAAATCCAGAGTCAGGTGAGATTCAGAAGCACTTGAATCACTCACCTCAAACACAGCATGCTCTCGAGACTTTGGACCAAATCAACCAGACCGATAGCTCACCCTCACGCCCGCAAATCCCCAATGATCTGAGAGAACAATGGGAAAACCACTTTGACACCCCAGACACCTCGTCAATCTCTCCCTCCTCGGAACCCCAGAAAGAGTCTTGGCTGAGTCGGCTGTCAAATTACTGGCTCTGGGGAGGAGCCACAGCCCTTGCTGCTCTGATCATTCTGATATCGCTAAACCAAAATGATCCACTCGACACTCCTTCCACAAACCCCTCTCAAGATATCATCCTACGTGGAAACGAGACCTTTGCACCACTTCCAGAAACTAGGATCGTCTTCATTCCATCTGAGAGCGTTTCCTTCGCCAACTTTTTAGAGACCCAGACAAGCGAATCGATCATCGAAGCCACCGACCTTCACCACGCCATCCAGATCCTCAAAGATCAAAAATTACCCTCCGCAGCCATTTACAATGCTAAAACTGGTATCATCAGCCCTTGGCAAAACGTCCTCCTTGAGGACATCAAGGTGATCGAGATTACCAAAGAGACAAACCAGTATCATCTCAGTGAGGCCCTGCATGATTTCATCAACGAATTCACCCCAGAAAACTCAGATTGAATTCATCAAAATCATTGAAAACCAAATCTGTGATCTAAAGTCCACACCATCCACGATCTCCAAATGCACAAAATCTTACTATTATTCACGGCAGCTCTCTACATCGCCAACGCACAGCCCCCTCCCATCGGCGGAGATTTTCCAGGAGATATTGACGATAACGATGGTGATGACCCACTATCAGGTGATCAGATCTTACAAAACTTGGTTGATATCTTTACGGAGATCATTCAGGTCGATGAGGTAGGATTTAGAGGAGGGAATCCACCCGATATGTCTCCGAATGATTTCCCTCCTGGAGAACCTATTGATGGCCCCATCGGAGGCATCACTTCTCCCTCAGGCTACAACGCTTCCCTCACACTACCCAATACCCTATTAAATCGATGGTTCCCCAATGGTCTTCCGGCTTCCCCTCTCGACGGAAGAATCCAAGGAACGATCATTATCGATATCGTTGGAACAGGAATCGACACCACCCACGATGAATTCAGTGAAATCAACGGTGAGGGAAATCCTAATAATCGCTTCCTTTCCCCCATCCTCGTCACAACGAATGCTAATTTCAGCCCCATCGAACTCGAGATCCCAACAAACATCGATCTCTACGGGCACGAAACCGGTATGATGGGATGCATCAGCGGAAAGAACACCGGCATTCTTTCTTATTTTGGAACGGCCCATCAGATGTTTTATCGCTCAGCAGTATGCTATAATCTCCCACCAAATGGATACCCAGCGGAATCCCCAGTCACGTTTGGTAGCAATTGTGTTTTCGCTCTAACGGCCATTCTCGGTCGACATCGAGAACGTCTAATCAACACTCCTTATCTCCGGAACCACGGGGCTGTGCTCTGTTTCCCTCACTCCGTCACAACGGCCGATACCCGCTTTGGAGAAATCGATACCTTCCTCAACAAGTTGTGGCAGATTGGCGTCATCACCTCTATTTCCGCTGGCAATCACGACCAGCAAGCAAATCGCAGCTCTCCTGCTGGCGCAGGTGAACGGATCTTTTTCACAACAGAAGAAGGCGCGTTCAATCACACTCTCAACTGGCCTCCAGAGTTTTCTGGCGCTGGCTACCTCCTCAACGAAGATGTCCAGATCTCTCCATGTTTTAGCCTAATTCCAGACCAACCCGCTCCCAGAAACTATCACCTCGTCAGCGGTGCTCATAGCCTAGCGGAGACACAAACACCTTGGTTCGTCGCCCCAGGCCACGGCACATGCTGGAATGTCCAGAATCCCTCGGAAAGTCCGATTGAATGCCTCAAGGGTGTCGACATTTTCACCCTCGGAGAAAATATCAATCATCCAACTTCACGAATCGTTCCTAACAATGGTTCCGACCCTTTTGATATTAATACCCCAGAGAGCTTTGACCGAGAACACCTCTACGAAACCAAATCAGGAACATCACCACCGCTCTGGCCGCTCAGATCCTACACATGAAGCCCTGGCTTACCCCTGACCAAGTAAAATCTGTCATCACTGGAGCCAATCCTAACAACCTTTTCAATGTTCTCCAGATGCCCAACTGGGAGGAATTCATGGCCATAGATCATTCTTTAAGTTACGAGCAATGGATTGCTCGGTACGCCTATATTCTAGGAGTATATCCTAACCACGAAGCGCTACGTCCCGAAAGTGACCCAGAC
>JAHDGN010000373.1 GCA_020627645.1 Akkermansiaceae bacterium | reverse complement strand
AAATCATTAAAAAGGTCAGAGATGCCACAAATCCGGCCGCCATAGGAATCGGCATCCCCTGAAAATCGTCAGATTTCACGCCCAACCTGGCCAAACAATTAAACCTCGCTAATCGAATCCCTCCACAAAGTAAGTAAACAAAAGCAACTGCCCAAGTCACCCCAACTTCAGTTCGTCCCGTCGGATCAACACTCTGCGGTAGATCCAAATCAGCCAGAACAGCCCGAGAAACTAACATCGCAGGTGCCAAACCAAACGAAACCATATCAGCGAGAGAATCAAATTCCTGCCCGAACGGAGATTCCTGCCCACCCATCCTAGCCAGACGGCCATCTAAAAGATCAAACACACAAGACCCAAAAATATACAACATAGCCTGCTGATAAAACGGCTTTGCTGCCAAAAGATCTTCAGCTTGCATGCCTTTAAAAATCGTCAAAATTGCCAGAAAACCACATAGCAAATTGCCCGCAGTCATCAAATTGGGGAGAAGATAAATCTTAGGCTCGTGATCCTTTTCAGACATTTTCGTAGGCCGAGAGATTGCCAAGCCTACGCCTCCCAGAAAAGACCCAACTCAACCTTTTCTCTTTTGCCAATGCCTGCCAAAATCCAGCAGTGCGCGAGATCATTCCTTCCGATTCAACCATGGAGTCTCTTTTCGAAAGATTCCCAGGAGCAAAACGAGCCCTTTTTTCCTCCTTTCACATCGGCGGCTGTCAAGCCTGTGCCTACGATAGCAAATCCACCCTTAAGAAGGTCTGTGAACAACACAACATCTCACTCAATGATGCCATAACTTGCATTCTTGAAAGTCACGAAAACGATAAAAAAATGCTCATCTCTCCCAAAGAGCTAAACTCTCAACTTTCCTCCAAATCCCCTCCTATTCTGCTCGACACACGAACGAGAGAAGAATTCGAAGCCACCAAAATAGAAGGTGCCCAACTCCTCACCGAAGATCGTCAAAAAGAACTCTTCACTCAAAAAGAAAATCCACCTGACATCGTTCTCATCGACCACCTTGGACAAACTATCCTAGACAACTGCGCATGGTTCCACGGCCACGGACTGACCAACACTGTCGGACTCGAAGGAGGAATCGATCGCTACGCCATCGAGATCGACTCAACCATCCAGAGATATCGGCTAGAATTAGAGGAATGATGCAGAGCAAATAAATCAACTCGATCAGGCCAATTTTTGCGCCAACAAAGAATGCATCGCACTTCTACCTTTGGAGCAGACAGAGTCGGGCCATAAATAATCTACCCCGAAAATCCACCCACACCACCTAAGTTAACGCTGCCTCCTATCCCTTGAAATCAGTCACCCTTAGGTTGGCTCGGACGATAAGAATTCCCATCTAACTCAAACTTTAAGCCAGCCCCCCCGATACCTGATAAGAAATTTTCCACCCTCTCCCGGTATCTTTCAGGCAAAGCAGCCTTGTCTTCTTCAGAATTATAAGGTCCTTCAAACAGCGTTTCTCCATTTTGGTCCATCAGTTTTAACTCCTTCTTGCCGTCCTTTTCGACCAAACTCATCGAACCTTGGCCGTCAAACATAGTCCGCGAGCTATTCGACTGCAGTGCCCCTAAATCCGACCCGTCTAGCTCCAACCTCAAGCCCTGAAAACCTCGGTTAAAGAACGGGTCATTAAACAATGGATTCCTATTCAAGAGACCACGACGATCGGCCATCAGCTCCTTCATCAACTCCTCCAACTCGCGAGGTCCAACCACTGCTCCAGGCCGCTGATTTCTCCGCAACTGAGGAACTTCAATTTCACCAACCTCGATGTCCAATTGAAGCTTCTCCCCCTTTCGAATCAATTCCACCTGAAGCACCTCCCCTGCTTTTCGCGATGCGACCAACTTCTTTAGGTCCACCATTGAGCCCAGCTCCTCACGATCCAGCCCTAACAAAAGGTCGTTTACCTTCAAACCTGCCTTTTCTGCCGAGCCTCCCGGAGTGATTTCGGTAACTAGAATCCCCGCATCCACCGAAAAATGAGCCAGTAAATCGATACCAGCCCGCCTCCCACCTACCCCGATAAATGGCACCTTATCCAGCTTTTCGAAGGATCTCCTCAACGGTCGCTCAGTTTCATCCGGAACCGCCCTCGATTTCTTTTGTGGCGTAATCGACCTCTCCTCTTGAGGCTTGTCCCACAACCCACCAGACGGCCTCTCCGCAAATTTCTTTTCTTTCGTAGTCTGATTCGGCCGCTCGATAGCCATCGATTGAACCGCTAACAAACAGATAAGACCACCAGCAACTGCAATAGAATAAATAGCCTTCATATGAACTTCTCTGACACTAAAAACGTAATTTCGTCAAAAATTGTAGCAAAAAATTTAATCTTCTGATCGAAAGAAAAGCTTCTCGCCATCCTTTTCCCAGCCATTCACCCCTTCAAGAATTCTGCTCGAGGCAGCCGGCTGGCTACCATCATGATGATCCTTATCACGAACAAAAATAAGCCCTCGATCCCCCTCCAATCCCACACCTTCCTCGGCCCGGATTCTTTGCGGCTCTGCAAAACGATCCGAAGGCTCCAATTCACTCAGAATTGTCCCTTCCGAAACACCACGAGAAACGACCACACCAGACAATGAACCCACTTTTTTTTCAGGTCTCGAAACCTCTGGATGGCTACGATGATCAACGAAAGCTTCCTCCATTTTTGGGGACTTTGAATCTACCTCAACCCTATCAACGTTGGAGGCTCTCTTTTGTTCACCTCCATGCCACCCCCAAAAAACAACGCAAGAAAGCAAGCCAATGACCAAACTTACCAAACCAAGCACGCAATAGTTGTTCACCTTCTTAGATCGCCCACTTTCACCAAAACCCTCTTCCCAATCATCAGTGTCCCGACAAGTTTCCTGCTTGCCCCATTCAGACATCTTTTCATCTAAACGACTCAACATTCTTTCAGGCACAGCCGATGGTAAGATAGCTCGCAACCGAGACTCAAAATCACTCAATGATTCTTCCTGCCCCCCAAAATCGTTCACTGACTCAATAGCCGCCGAATCCACAACAACTTCATCCAACCCCTCTTCCTCAAAATCTTCTTCCGCAAAATCTAAAATTTCCGATAAAGAGAAATGTTCTAGGAGCTGATCAATCCGCTCCCCTTCCTCAAAACCACTTATCTCTTTACTTACCATAGGTGACCCCTTGCAAATCTCCGGTTTCCTAACGCCTCTTCGCCCAAAAAAAGCTCGTTTTTCAACTCTTCAGGACAAAAAAATGACGACGCAGATCAAATAACCATTAACAGTTTAGACCAAAACATTCCAATCCGTAGATAAAAGATCAAAAAAAATCCCTTCCCAGCGGAATTTCAATTTATCTACAGAAGCCGAAAACCAACAAAGGCATGCTAAATGGATATCCAGGATTTAAATCGGATATCATCCGCCGAACAGTGAACCATAATGTGTCTACCATTAACCTGAAACACCTTCAATGCGACCCGCACGTTGCCCTCAGGAATTGGCTCCGGCCGACACCTCAGATTTCACTCCGCTCATC
>JAHDGN010000372.1 GCA_020627645.1 Akkermansiaceae bacterium | reverse complement strand
ATTCCAGAACCCACAAGTTCTCTCCTCGTCACTTTGGCTGGCCTAATCATGATCGCTCGGCGGAAGCGCTAGCGATTAACAAGTAATAGGATACTCTAAGCGACCCCGATGGACCACCCATCGGGGTATTTTTTTCCAGAAATCTAAAAAAAAGACGAATAATTCCCAAAATTACAATTCCTTTACAAATAAAATCTCCCCAGTCGTGTTCTATGAGCATGAGAAACGAAAAAACAGCCGCTTTCCACGACAGATCTTCCATTTTCAAAGACCCGAAAAATAAAAATAGAATAAATCGAGCGATCTCGCGTCCAAAAACTCTAAGTGAGCTAGTAAAAGCAAAAACCAAGACAACGATGAACAAAACCTCGATCTCCGCCTCGACAATCGCAGTAGCCACAAGCCTAGCACCTGCGAACAGCAAAGTTTCAACAACTGAACATCATTCTCTTTTGACCTCCCAATCCAGTGATTCCAACCAGACTTCCTTCACCAGTATTCCACTAACCAACGGAATTACTGCTTCTGAAATGCTCTCTCATCACGACCAACTCAATAGAGCTCTCGACTTACTTGATGCAATTGCTGCCGCTGATTCAGCCCTCCCCGACCAAACCCGAAACCGACTCAGCCACGCCGGTGACTCAATCCAAACTCAAATTCATCGACTCGAAAACCGATTTGAATCATGCCCAAATATCCAACTCGAAAGAGCACGCAGGGATCAAGAATCCCTCTCAACGGCACTCCGCAAATCTCATCAGAACAATATCCGGAAAAAATTCGATAACGCTCTCGCACCTCTTGTGCTCGGCCAACGCTCCATCGCCATCGACACCCTTGGACAGTTTGCCTCCCAATATCGCGGCACGATCGAAGCCTCACAAGCTCAAGCGATCCTCGATGGCCTCACCTCGTGATCCAAATCACCAAATTCCCTTTGTCACAGAATGGCCGCCCACTGAGGTGGCCTTCTTTTTTTGAAAAAATGAGACACCAACCAGCCTCGCGGTGTTCTCAAAAGTAAAGAGAAGAATGACTTCGATCAAAAAACACAGATCTGATTCAACGCTTTTCCATCAAATAATGACAAACTGATGACATCTCGCTTCCTCTTCTGCGCCGATAATGCCGCCATGATAACAACCAAACTCTTAAAACAAGATCTTAGACACGCAGCCTCCCTGACAAAAAATTCCACGAAGACTCTTTTCTTACATTCCTTTTACAAAAGAACGACCAACAAAAACGTTTAATAAACAAACAAATTAACACCGTTCCAAAAAAGACAACCAAAAGTAACCACAAAAACAGACTCGAGCCGCGTTACCTACTCAGAAACGGGCAAAACAACGAAAGGAAATAGAAAAATGAAAAAAACCGTAACCTCTCAGCCCAAATCACTCAGTAACCCGGTGAAAACAAAACCCAATCGATCCATGAACAAAACAACAATTTCAGCCTCCACACTCGCCATTGCTGCCGGACTCGCCCCAGCCAAGACCGTTCAAAACTCTGGGCACGAAACATCGACCTCTCATGGAAACGGTCACCACTCAGTATCTTCAACATCCATCACGAACAACATCACCACCAAAAGGGTCCTCAATCACCACAGTCAACTCATCGAAGCACGTGACCTTTTAGATTCAATTGTCAGACACGGAGAGAGCCTTCAACAGCTCGAAATCCACTCGACTGTCAGTGACCTCTTTCAACCAGAAACCCTTGAAGATTTGAGAAAAGCTTCCACCGCAATCAAGAGCCATACCGATCAACTGGAAGACCGCTTCACAGCCTGCCCAAACATTCAAATCGAACAGGCTCAGCAAAAAGCAACCTCAGAGGCCACCGCAATGCGACAGTCACACCAAAAGATTGTGCGTAAGAAATTCGATATCGCACTTGCCCCACTCGTCCTAGGACAAACAACAACCGCGATTCAAACCCTCGGACAATTCGCTGAAAAATACCGCGGTACCATCGAGGCATCTCAAGCTGAGGCAATTGCCAAAGGCCTGGCAAACTAACCAATTTATTACCACACCTAAAATATCCCAAATCCAACCCGGATCCCCAAAAAGGATCCGGGTTTTATTTTAATGCCATTTCTCAGAATGAGGTTTCCGGAGATGCCCTACATTCACAAATAGAAAGAAAAAAGAAGGTGATCCCGTTATCGTGAGATCACCCATCTTCTTTCTATGAAAAAAATCCCCCTCACCCACCTCATCTGGGCCACCGTTGCAACCTCAACTTTCTTCATTGGAACGAAGGTCACCTCCCCCAATCCTTCCAAACAAGAAAGCCAAAATTCTACAAGACCATCCGCCTACTCCTCTACTTCCTCCCGCCTCAAAAATCCGAATCGCTCTTCTCCTCGACAAACCCGCTCCTCCTCCTCTCTCATTCAACGTCACCCAACCTCACAAAAACTCTCCGAGGCTGAGATCGAAAATCTCGGCCGCGACCTGAACTTCTCTACCACCCCTCTCGCTCGGCGCGAAATCTTCAACCAACTTCTCGCTTCTTTAACCACCGAAAACGCACAACTGATCCGCTCTCAAATTGTCAAGCTTGGCCCCGAAAGCTCAGAATTTCGAGATTTCCACTACCAATGGGGTGCCATCACCGGTCTAGAAGCAGTCGAAAATGGCCACAAAACTCCAGAACGCGACTTCGCCATTACCCTCGCAGGATGGACGGCCAACCAACCAGATGCCGCCCTAACCTATTTCGAACAACTAGAACCCAACGAACAAAAAGACCGCAACAGACTCTGGGGCACCATCTACGGACTCTCCAACAACGATCCCCACCTTGCCGTAAGTTTTATCGAAAACAGAACAGCTGCAGGAGACGAAGACGCCACCCGATACATAACGTCGTCGCTGAAAGAGTGCTTCAATCTGGAACACATGCCGATGCCGCCTCCTGGACCTCCACCCTTCCTGATGGAGATCTCAAAAATCGAACCACCCGACGATCATTCTCCGCCTGGGCTGCTGAAAATTCCGATGAAGCAGCTCGAAAAATTTCTTCACTCAAAGACACTCAAGAACGAGATCAAGCCACTCTAGGCTTTGCCACTCGAATCGCCTGGGACAACCCCACAAAAGCGATCGAATGGGCGAACTCCATCTCCAACGACGCGACCCGTAATCGAGCGATCATGGAAACAGGGCGGACCTACTTCCGCCGCGATCCAGAAGCAGCGAAAGAATGGCTTCAAAATAGCGGACTCAGCAAAGAGCAACAACAGAGAATCACCTCACGCCAACGTCGAAGACGCCGGGGCTAAATTTCTCATCTCTATTTCCCCAGGATCATTTTCTACCCTCCCCAAAATCATCTATTAATCAGTGTTCCACGAGAACATCCGAAATCTTCACAAAAAAGGAATCGCTTTTTTGTGATTTTCATCTTTTCTCCCCTGTTAAAAGAAGATGTTAGACGCTGGCATGGGTGTCCAAAAGTTAAGGTGATGGACATCCCCAAGCATCGGCTAGGTCACGCAAGGATTGATGGTAGGGAGTCCGGCTTTGC
>JAHDGN010000371.1 GCA_020627645.1 Akkermansiaceae bacterium | reverse complement strand
AATCATCGTTATTTTACCGTTGAGCGCCTCGATATACCCAGGAATTGTGATCAGATTTCCAATAAGTGCGACATCCCCAGAGGACGCATTCATCTCCCCCTTAATACGAATGGGTCCAGCCCAACCTGACCCCCGAAGCATTGACCCACTGGCCATCGTCTCAAATGAAGTCCCCATGATCGACGGAGCGATGACCTTTCCTGAAGTCCCCACAAGAATCCCTCTTGGACTGTAAATTTCCAAAGGACCACTCGAACGAAGCGCTCCCAAAATTTCCGTCCGACCTCGAACGAAATGACGACTGGCAAACATCTCCCCATTAAGCCCCCTAATTTCTAGTTCCTTGCCTCTTCCCACCACAAATTCATCCCACTCCAAGCGAGCATCATCTGAAAACAACGTGATCCGCCCCGTTTCAGCATGACACTCAAAGAGGTTTGAATGCTGATTTGAAGGACAAAGATTCACCTGCCCGCATAGATAAACAGGAAAAAGGTGTATAATGAATAAAAGAGCTCTCAACATTCGAATCAGGCGTTTCACGGCGAAAAATGACCAAATCTTCTCCCCAGAAAAGACCAAAAGAACCGAAACTCTCGTCTATCGCCCTCAAATCCAACTGAAATGCAAGATTTTCACTCCTCAAAACGTCAGACTAGGGACAATGTGTCCGAGAACCCCAAAATCGCCCCTTTTCCATTGAAAATAATCCCAAAAAAATCACTCGCACTCTCGGCTCTCACATTGTTGATTTATCTGAACTAACGAATGCCTACATTCATCATCTGGATATTAATCCTCATCTGCATCGTGCACTCCGCGATGTTCTCTGGCTGTAATCTAGCCCTCTTCTCCCTCGGTCGACTTCGCTTGGAGGCAGAGGCACAGCGCGGCAACAAAGCAGCCGCTAAGATTCTCCACCTCCGACAAGATGCCAACCTCCTCCTCTGCACCATCCTCTGGGGAAATGTCAGCGTCAACGTCCTCCTTTCCCTCCTCAGTGGCTCTGTCCTCGCTGGCGTCGGGGGATTCCTCTTCTCCACCATCGGGATTACCTTTTTCGGAGAAATCATCCCTCAAGCCTACTTCTCCCGAAATGCCATGCGCGTCGGATCCCTCCTCTCCCCCATCATCCGCTTCTACCAGATTCTCCTCTTCCCCATCACAAAACCTTGCGCCCTCCTCCTCGACGGCTGGATCGGCCCCGAAGGCCCCACCTTTTTCGAGGAACGTGACATCGAAATCATCCTCGAACGCCATATCGACGAAGAAGACTCAGAAATCAGCGCCCACGAAGGGCAAGGTGCCCTCAACTTCCTCGATCTCGACGACCGCCGCATCATCGACGAGGGAAATGAAATCGACCCCAAAACCATCTATCAATTCCCAACCAAACTCGACCTCGCGATGCTCCCCTCGCTCGATACCCCTGAAGGCGAGTCTTTCGTCGAATCCCTCAAGAAACATCGCCAAAAATGGGCCGTAATTGTTGACGAAGCCGAAGAGCCAGTCATCGTCATGGACACCACCCAGTTTCTCTCTGACCTTCTCGTCCAAGAAGAAGAAATCGACCTCTATCAGCGCTGCCACCGACCCATCATTGTCAGCAACGAAGAAACCTCTCTCGACTCCGTCCTCGGAGAATTCGTCGTCGAAGCTGAAGACTCCCGCGATCTCGTTGTTGATCGCGATGTCGTCCTCTATTGGACCCCAGACCACAAAAGAATCTTAACCGGTGCCGATATTTTTGGGAGACTTCTCAAAGGAATCGCAAAACGAATACCCGCTCCCACATCGTCAAGTTGAATCACTGAGAACTACAATGAAAGCTCTACTGCCAATCCTCTCAATCGCCGCCACCATCTTCTCCTCCTGCTCATCTCCCCTTCCACCACCCCAAACGGTCACCAACTTCAAACTCGAAAAATTCGACGGTGAATGGCACGAAATCGCACGACTCCCAAACTCATTTGAAAAAGACCTTGTTGCCGCCAAAGCCATCTACGGCATTGGTACCGAATCACCAATCTCCATCAAAAATACCGGCCTAAAAGCCGACGGCACCGTCACCGAAATCCAGGGCTCCGCTGACGTCGTTGGGGATGGTAAACTCAAGGTCCGTTTCGCCCCTTTCCCAGCCAATCTCTTCACCGGAGATTACTGGATCCTTTGGATCAACAAACCCTACACCGAAGCCGTCGTCGGCTCCCCCTCAAGAAAATTTCTCTGGCTTCTCTCTAAAAACCCTCAAACCAAAGCCCAGGATTTCACCGAAGCCCTCCAACTCGTCAAAGCTCAGGGCTTTCCCGTCAACAAACTCATCGAAAACCCCCAGCGACTCGAACCCGAAAAACGCCACCTGATGTTTGCTCGCAAACGCCGATAAAGCGAAGACCGCAATCTCTCAGCAATAGATTGCACAACCAAGTTTCTTAGGCTCAAAGCCAGCACCGGCACCACCACGAAGCCCCAGAAGATCACCTTGAGCTGATTTTCACCCACCTGACCCACACTCCTAGCCCGGATATTTCTTCAAACGCTTGCGAAAATAACGGAGCGACCCCCCCTTCAAATTGTTAAGATGATAATCCTGATCATCTTTTACGTGAAAACACTTACCATTGATGAAGCTCGCCAGGTATGCCATCTTGCAGGTCGATACAATCTTCATGCGGTTTCTAGCGATAACATCTCTCCTTGCCCTTGCTCATTCATCAGAATGCGCCCAAGCCCATACCCACCCAACCGCTGACGTCCCTAATTAGCCCAAAAGAACACCACACCCAAAACCACACACCCTAACAAACAAGAGATTACGGACCAGACGATTGAGGAAATGATTGTAGAGACAAAACTACCAACCAAATACGGCAACTTTATCGTCCGCGCTTACGAAAGCGAATTTGAGGACTTCCCACATTTAGCCCTCTTCACCGACGACTATCTCAGCAAACCAATTTCAGATATTCGAATCCATAGTGAATGCATGAGCGGGGACGTCTTCGGCTCACGACGGTGCGACTGTGGAGAGCAATTGGACTTCTCTCTCAACTGGATCACCAATCACCAAGGCGCGGTCATTTACCTCAGACAAGAAGGCCGTGGCATCGGTCTCATCAACAAGCTCAAAGCTTACAACCTTCAAGACGAAGGAATGGATACCTGCGAGGCCAATCGCGCTCTGGGATTCGAAGAAGACCAGAGAAATTATAAAGCCGCCGTCACCATCCTCAATGATCTGGACATCGATCACGTTCGCTTGCTGACGAACAACCCCCTCAAACTAGAAGGCCTAGAAAAAAGTGGCATCCAAATCGCTGGAAGGGTCCCGATCGAAATCAAGCCAAACGAAGACAATCAAAGCTACCTAGAAACAAAAAAGGCGTCCATGCGACACATGCTCAATCTGTCCTAAACTCATGTTTGAGGAGATCTGGAACATCTTATTAGAAGTCAGGGAGCTCTGTCGCACCCAAAAAGTGTCCCAATCCATCAGCATTGGACCCGATCTAACAGCCTTCCCTGATCAAAAGCTAGATGACACCAGACT
>JAHDGN010000370.1:3342-3583 GCA_020627645.1 Akkermansiaceae bacterium | reverse complement strand
TTCTTCTTTGCCATGGGACTTAAAATCTATGTTGTAACGTTGTTGGTGCTATTAAATTCGCCCCAAATGAGGCGGTTTGGAGGCGGACGTTTAGAGAGAATCACGCCCAACCGCAAGTTCATTTTCTATCAGTCTCTCCCATCTTTCCACTCCAGACTACACCACACCCTTGAATTCTTCACCCCCTTCCCTAGCATTTCCCCTTCTCATGGACCTGCCCTCAATTCTCGAATCTCTTCTG
>JAHDGN010000370.1:0-3329 GCA_020627645.1 Akkermansiaceae bacterium | reverse complement strand
CTTCCTTCGGCTGAACTCGCCCGACTCGTTCGTGCCCGAGCCGCCGAATTCTCAGAAGATGCCATCACCGAAAATCCTGAAGATGCACCGGCTCCCGACAGCCCCGAAAGACAACTCGACCTCGAAAACCTAGCTCAACTCACCGAGCAAGAAGTCGAATCCGCCCTCACACAACTCAATCAAATCTACGAACAAAACGGCCGCGCCTTCATCATTGCCCAACGATCAAAGGGCTGGAAAATCTACACCCGCCCCCAATTTAGCGGATTCATCAAGCTCCTCTTCCCTGGCCGAAAACCCGAACGCCTCAGCCCCCCGGCCATGGAGACCCTCGCCATTATCGCCTACCGCCAACCCGTCACCAAATCCGCTCTCGAAGCCGTTCGCGGCGTCTCCTGCGACGGAATGCTCCAAAAACTGCTCGATCGCGAACTCATCAAAATCTCCGGCCGAGCCGACCTCCCCGGCCGACCACTCCTCTACGCCACCACCGAACTCTTCCTCGAACATTTCGGAATCGCAGATATCGAAGAACTCCCAAATATTGGCGAACTCCGCAAAGTCGATCTCCCAGACGGAACCGAAGAAGAACAGCAAGAGTCCAATAACGAATCCGAATCACCCGAAAAACCACCTGTCGAAGAAATCGAAACCCAACTCGCCCTCTCCGCTGTCGAACAACCGAACGCCAACGAAGAGGAATAACCGACCAACTTCTGAACAGTCAATCATTTGACCACTTCTCAATCCTTCATCAGCTCAGTATCCAGTGCCTCTCGACGATATCCGCAAAAAAATTGACCAGATCGACACCCAACTCCTCGATCTCCTCTCCCAACGCGCCGACGCCGTCCACGAAGTCGGCCTCATCAAAAAACAAGAAGGACTACAAATCTACGCCCCCGAGCGAGAAGACGCCCTCCTCAAATCACTCGCCGCTAAAAACAACGGTCGACTCCCCGAAAAATCCATCCGCGCCATTTATCGTGAAATCATGTCCGCAGCTCTCGCGCTCGAAGACGACCTCAAAATTTCCTACCTCGGCCCCGAAGGCACCTGGACCCACCAAGCCGCCATCTCCAAGTTCGGCCACTCCGTCAACTACACCCCACAAACCTCGTTCTCCGACGTTTTTGACCAAGTCGCCCGACACCAAACCGACTACGGCGTTGTCCCCATCGAAAACTCCACCGACGGAGCCATCGCCTCCACCCTCGACCTCTTCGTCGAATCACACCTCCGCATCTGCGCACAAATCCTCCTCCGAATCGACAACGGACTCATGGCCGCCATCCCTCGCGAGGAAATCAAAACCCTCTACTCCCACCCCCAGGTCTTCGGACAATGCAAAAACTGGATTCTTCGACACTTCCCCAACGCCGACCTCGTCGAAACATCCTCCACCACCAGAGCTGCAGCCATCGCCAAAGAACGCTCCAACGAAGGCGCCGCAGCCCTAGGAGGACAACTCGCAGCTCAACTCCACGATCTCCAAATGCTCGAACACTCAATCCAAGACCGAGCAACCAACACCACCCGTTTCCTCGTCATTGGTGAAAAAACCTGCCCCCCAACAGGAAACGACCGCACATCGATCCTCTTCTCCGTTCACGATCGCCCCGGATCCCTCGTCGCCGCTCTCCAAGCCTTCGAAACCTTCGCCATCAACATGTCCAAGATCGAATCCCGCCCCTCAAAACAAAAAGACTGGGAATACATTTTCTACGTCGACCTCGCCGGCCACTGCGAAGACCCCGAAGTACGACAAGGACTCGAAAAACTAGAGTCACATTGCTCACTCGTCAAAATCCTCGGATCCTACCCAGACCTCCAACAATAAATCATCAATCCACACCACACACAAAAAATGCTTCAAAAAGGAATTTTAAACCCCGCCATCAACGAACTCCTCTGTCGCATCAGACACACCAACACCCTCGTCATCGCCGACTGGGCCTTCCCCTACTGGCAAGATGTTCCAACCATCGACCTCTCACTCACCAAAGGAATCCCCCTCATCACCGACGTCCTAGATCTCCTCAAAGACAATTTCAAAGTCGGACACATCTGGCAAGCCGAAGAATTCCTCTCATCCAACCCCCAAGAAACCATCACAACCTACGACAAAAGATTCGAAGCCTTCAAAAAACTCCACCCCGAACTACAAATCAGCCGAGTTCCTCACCTCAACCTCAAAAAGCAAGTCCCGAACGCCATCGGCCTGATCCGCACTGGCGACCCCACCGCCTACGGCAACATCATCCTCCAATCGATCTAACTCCAAAAAATCAAACAACCTCAACCTTCCATCTCGAAATTCACATCAAATGAAATCCGCCATCACACTCTGCCAAGTCCCAGAAGCCGCCGCAGGCCCCTTCGTCTTCCACCAACCACTTCCCGAAGGATTCGCTGCAGCCGCTCAACACGGGTATGACGCCGTCGAACTCTTCTTACCCTCACCCGACTTCGTCACTGTCGAAGAAATCAAAACCCTCGCCACCAAACACCATCTAGAAATCGCAGCCGTCGGCACCGGAGCCGGAATGGTCAAACATGGCCTCTCACTCACCGACCCTGACCCCCAAGTCCGCGAAAGAGCCCTCTCCTTCATCCTCGAACTCATCAACTTTGGAGGCCAGCTCAATGCACCCGCCATTCTTGGATCCATGCAGGGAAAATGGGGAGACAACGTTTCACGAGAGCAAGCGCTCACCTGGCTCGCTGAAGCCCTCAAAATCGCCGGAGAAGAAGCCTCCAAACACAACGTCCCATTCATTTACGAACCCCTCAACCGATACGAAACTAACCTCATCAACAAGCTCCACGACGGCGCCCTCTTTATCGAAGAGAAAAACCTAAACAATATCGTTCTCCTGGCCGATCTCTTCCATATGAATATCGAAGAATCAAATATTGCCCAAGCGATCCTCGATGCCGGCTCACATACCGGCCACGTTCACTTCGCCGACTCGAACCGCCAAGCCATGGGCCACGGGCACACCAACCCAAAACCTATCATCGATGCTCTTCGAAAAGTCGATTACAACGGCTACCTAAGCGCGGAAATTTTCCCCCTGCCCGACCCACGAACCTGCGCCGCCCAGGAAATCACAGCCATCAAATCCGCCCTCTCCTAACCCCCCAACCAAGCCCCCTCACCAAATCCTCTGCGTCACTCTGCGACCTCTGTGTCTCTGCGGTAAACCTCCTCAACCAAAGTCCCTCAACCAAGAATTCACAAGTCACCATTCCCCCCCCTCAACCAAGCCTCCTAATCCTTAGCGTCTTTGCGGTTCCCCTCGTCAACCACGCCCAATTGTTCATTC
>JAHDGN010000369.1 GCA_020627645.1 Akkermansiaceae bacterium | reverse complement strand
TTTTGATAATCTTCAAAATCCCAAAATCCATTCAAGGAATTCTTGTAAGCATCTTCGAGAGGGAACCAATCAGGATCGTTCCTGAGTTCATGGACCAAAGGATCAGTTTGAAGGATGGTTAATTCTTCAAAGTCACTCCGACCATCCCCATCAGTATCTGGGTTGAGTGGGTCCGTTTGATTGAGTTGCTCCTCCGCGTTACTCAATCCATCCCCATCGCTATCAACGGTGACAATGATGTCGGCGGTGGCCGATTGATCCCCTGCCCTTGCCTCGACTTCAGCTTGCTGCTGTGCCTGGATCAATCCACAGAGGGACAAAAATAATAAACAAGAAAGACGCATGACAATTAGTTGGCTTGAAAGTAGATCGCGATTTCACCAGCGGTATCGGTGGTGAGTTCAAGTTGGCTTGCTGGAAAATCTCCTGTGACTGCTTTGAGCCCACCGAGATTTCCCAGATGTTCTAAGGTAACAGGCGCTCCCACATAAGGAGTCGTTCCGTTGGTCGTCAGTCGAAAAACGATTGGGTTGGACGTTGTTTGACCACTTGAAATGCTCTGACCAGATCCACTCACCAGCGTAAGAACCGGACTCGCCCCATTGAAATAGTCGTTAGGTAGGGTTCCAGCTTCATACTCATCACGGTTGCTCACCCCATCACCGTCTGGATCATCATTTGATCCCAGGAGTTGTTGTAGGTCTCCCAACTCACCAGCCTCGTAATCATCAGGTAATCCATCCGCATCCAGATCGTTGGGGCGAAACAATTCTTTGATCGATGCTTCCGTAAGCACTCGTTCATAGACACGGAATTCATCCAAACATCCTACAAAAGAATTCCCCGCCACCACACTTCCTCCTGCTTGAAGCTCTTGGCCCAGTGCCATTTCGGCCACTACTAAATTTGCTGCGGACAAGCTTTGTGGATTCCCCAGGTTTCTCCCATCAAAGAATAAAGTGGTTATTCCAGCTCCGTCTCTTCTCACCACGATATGGTGCCAATAGTCATCGGCCAACAACCGACCAGGGCTCCAAGTAGCGGCCACTCCGCCAATCTCAAGGGTGAGCATGGTGCCATCCTCTAAATAGAACCCCATTTCTGGAGAAACGGCATTGATCGAACTCCATAACGCCATTCGACTTTTGGTGACGGTTGTTTTGAACCAAAAGCTGACACTCAATGAACCCAAACCATCAAAACTCCCCATAGGTAATCCCACTTTGGAATCACTAGACCCCGAAAACCCAATCGCGCCCCCATCGATCCCGCCATTGGGCTTCCAAGTCACTGAACTCGCCAGCCCATCATGAGAGAAGCGACCATGATCCTGAACCTCTGATCCACTTGCTTCACCAAAAGGATAAAAGACCCTCAAATCTGTTGCGAGCAGGTCTGAGTATCCATTTCCATCCGAATCTGGGATAAAGGCAATTAATCCATTTTGTTCCTCAACCTGATTTGAAAGCCCATCACCATCGAGATCAGCATCAGGATCGATATCAGCGAGCGTGAGATTACCACCATAATAATCGATGATGGTTTGTTCAAAAGTGTCTGACAGCCCGTCACCATCAGTATCCACCCCACGTCCACACGGAACCACTCTGAGAATGGCCGTGCCCGGAGGATTGGCGAACAAGTCAGTCATCGGAACCACAATTTCCTCTTCGGCCCCAACTCTTTCCCAACCAGTATCGACAAATTGAAAACCTCCAAAAAAATCTAAAAACTCAATTCGATATTGAATGCCTCGCTTTCCAAACCAACTCAAATACGTCACTCCACCCACCGTTTCGATGTTGGGATAGTCACCATCAGAGGTGGGAATCGAACCACAATCTTCCTCCTCACTATTAGGGCGATTATCCCCATCTGAATCATCACCAGCTCCTTTCAAACCAATGATATTGTCGTCACCATTGAGTGGCGGGAATCCATAATACACCTCCCAACCATCGCTCATTCCATCACCATCTGTATCCTCGTCAAACGGGTCGGTCCCGTGAATCATGATCTCTTCCTGGTTCGTTAAATTATCACCATCGAAATCATCCCCGAATGGATCAAGAGTCTCGATTTCGGCGTATCCAAGCCTCAGAAAGAACTTCCCATCATGATTGAATTCGTAGGATTGAACCCCTTCCCCGTAACGAATGATCGGAACGTTCTCCCAGGTTTGCAGGTCCGTAGATCTCTGGAGCGTATAAAACCGCCCACTGACTCCATCCCACTCAACCTTCTTATCACCTTCGTTTGGCCCCAGAAAACCCCGGAATGTGGATTGAGCCTCAACAGGAGAACCAAAAGCAAGGCACGACGAAGCGACAATGATGAATGTTTTTCGCATGGATCGGGGAAATTAAACAATTTTGTGGAGATCGGATATGAATCCGCCTCACGAGGAACTTAGCGCGGTTTGTTGTCTACCAACGGAAAATAAAATAAAAAAATAGTGCAATTTAATCAAGCCCCTAACAACAAAGGCCATAAGTGACTTTAAAACAATAAATCACAGCTCCTCACACCATCTACTGCTCCACTTCCGAAGGGAGGTTTCCCCCCGAACTCTCTGTTTCATCCGGCGTTGGCGTGGGACTGATGATGACCAAAAAGATGGTAAATCCAAGTAACAGCCAAAACCTCATCCATCTATCCTCTATCCACTTCTTCATTAGAAAGTGAAACCCTACACATGTTCCCACCCCCACGAGAAAAGCAACACCATCGTTTACACCCAAAAAACCCTTCACACAACTCATGATTCCTCCCGCAGCAAGAACCCATATTAAAAACATCACCGCTGGATAAAGACACCCGCCACTGATCTTCGTCTCAACATCAATAACAGCATCATCAGCCGAAATATCCCTCTCAGTCCCCCCGACAAGAGGATACTTGGCAAATCCATCTCGGGCAATTTGGATTCGAGGAATCCCCACTTTCCCACCACAACCGCACTTAACCGAAAGCAACCAATCTGGTGTTTGGCAGTGGTCACAGACGAGTGGCATTCTTTTTTTTCCATCACCATAAAGCCTCAGTTGAAATCTTGTGTGTCCACCACAGCTTTGGCACATGTTAAGATAATTAGAATCGACAACTCTGGTGCCACACTGAAGGCAATCACCCCAAAATTCTTCATAATCTTTTCCTTTCCGAAGAATTTTAAACTCTTTGGCTTTGGCTAATTTCTTTTGACTCTCCTCAACAGCTTGGATTTGCCGTTGGTGTGCTTTTGATTCATTTCGACGGGCCAGAGCAACTCGCCGACATTCACCAGAACAATACTCTTCACACGAACCCGGACCTGCTGCCCCAGGCCCCCAAAAACCACGATACTTTACTCCACAATGTTTACAATATTTCGCCATATACGAATCTTGTTAAATTAATTTTCGTTCCCCTCCGGCCAATCACCAGACCTGACGGTGATCAATGAACCATAAAAAATGCTGCTTTCAGCTCCCCCACTCCACCGAAAGGGTTCACATCCAAACAAATCGGAAGGGTAACGACATCAGGACAGGGCTTAACACCCTCTAGACCTCTTTCTTCTTAAACAACAAACTAGAGCAACCAGAGCAAAC
>JAHDGN010000368.1 GCA_020627645.1 Akkermansiaceae bacterium | reverse complement strand
GTGTTAGTGGCGTCTTTTGCGGCGACTACTTTGGATACGGCGTGTCGGTTGCAGAGGTATGTGATTCAGGAATTGTTGGGGACGGTGAGGAGAAGAGGTGGAAGTCATGGAGAAGAGGCACGTGGAGGCTTAAGTTTGATTGGGGGGCGTCATGGGGCAACGAGTTTGGCGGTGGTGTTAGCAGCTTGTTTGGCTGCGATGCCGGTGCCGGGTGCTCCGGGTGATTGGATGCTGGGAAGGGGGGATTTGTGGCCTTTGTTTGGGGCGACCAATCAGTTGTTAGGTGGGATGGCTTTTTTGGTGATTGTTTTCTGGATGTGGCGTCGTTCGTTGCCGGTGTGGTTTGTGGTGGGGCCGATGATTTTTATGTTGGTGGTGCCTGGGTATGCGATGGTTTCGCAGTTGTTGTTACAGGAGGGAAGTTGGCTGAGAGCGGAAGTTAAAAACTGGCCGTTGATTGTGATCGCGATGGTGACATTTGTGTTGGAGTTGTGGATGATTGTGGAGGCGTTGTTGGCTTGGCAGAAGGTGCGGAGGGGAGGAAACTAAAAAAGCGCATTCTTTTCAGAGTGCGCTTTGGTTGTTTTGGTGTCTGTTATCGAGAACTACCTACTCAGTGGTGCGTCCGCAGCATTGTTTGAATTTTTTCCCGGAACCGCATGGACATTGTTCATTGCGGCCGACTTTGGGAATTGGGCGGCGTTTTGGTAGGTTGATCTTGAGTCCACTTTCGTCGGCATTAGTGCCACCGGATGAGGTGCCGGAGACAGCGACGTTGCTTTCGGGAAGCTCATTTCCAGCGTGAGAAGCCCTTTGGGGGGCATCGGCGAGGACCGAGTCCATTTGTTGAACCGTGGTGAAGCGGAAGAGATTATGGACAGTGCCGTCGTCGATGGTGTCCATGAGGGAGGTGAAGAGCTTGTAGGCTTCCATCTTATATTCGACGAGGGGGTCCTTTTGTCCCTGGGCTCGAAGCTGAACACCTTCGCGAAGAGAGTCCATGGCGTAGAGGTGTTCTTGCCATTTTTGGTCAATCGCGTTGAGGATGATGTGTCGTTCGAGCGGGTCGAGGAATTCGGGGTTTTCCATGTCGACCTTGCGTTGGTAGGCCTCGTGAATTTTGGAAAGGAGGAATTCGGTGTTGCCTTCAACGTCCCGATTTTGGAATTCGGCTTCTTCGATCGAGAGGTGAAGAGGGAAGGTGAGGTTGACCCAGTTGAGGAGCTCCATGAAGTCGGGCTGCCCGTCATCACGACCTTCCATGTAATGTTGGACTTGGCCTTGAACGGTGCGTTCGACAACCTCCATGAGGAGTTCGCGTGGGTCTTCAGAATTGAGGACTTCGTTGCGGTATCCGTAGACGACTTCACGCTGACGGTTCATGACGTCATCGAAATCGAGAACGTACTTGCGTCGGCGATAGTGGAGTTGTTCGACTCGTTTCTGTGCGGTTTGGACGGAATGGTTGAGCCATTTGTGTTCGATGGCTTCTCCGTCTTCCATGCCGAGTCTTCCCATGAGGTTGGTGAGTTTTTCGGCTGCGGCAAAATTACGCATGAGGTCGTCTTCAAATGAGATGAAGAATTGTGAGGCTCCGGGGTCACCCTGTCGGGCGCAACGTCCACGAAGCTGTCGATCGATGCGTCGGGATTGGTGACGTTCGGTTCCGACAACGAAGAGTCCGCCGAGCTCTTGAACGCCTTCACCGAGTTTAATGTCGGTTCCGCGACCGGCCATGTTTGTGGAGACGGTGACGGCACCTTTTTGTCCGGCAGCTTTGACGATTTCAGCTTCCTGGAGGTGGAATTTGGCGTTGAGGACGTTGTGTTGGATTTTGGCTCGTTGGAGCATGCGGGAGAGCGTCTCGGAGGCTTCGACGGAGGCGGTTCCGACGAGGACTGGTTGGCCGGTGTCGTTGCATTCTTTGATGCGTTCGATGACGGCGTTGAACTTTTCGCGACGAGTTTTGAAGACAAGGTCGTTCGAGTCTTCGCGTTGATTTGGTTTGTTGGTGGGGATTGGGAGGACGTCGAGTTTGTAGATGTCGTGGAATTCGGCGGCTTCGGTTTCGGCAGTTCCGGTCATTCCGCCTAGTTTTTCGTAGAGGCGGAAGTAGTTCTGGATGGTGATGGTGGCGTAGGTTTGGGTTTCGCGTTCGATTTCGACCCGTTCTTTTGCTTCGACAGCCTGGTGGAGTCCATCGGACCAGCGGCGTCCTGGCA
Source organism: Akkermansiaceae bacterium (assembly GCA_020627645.1). Taxonomy (GTDB): domain Bacteria; phylum Verrucomicrobiota; class Verrucomicrobiia; order Verrucomicrobiales; family Akkermansiaceae; genus SW10. Next base: position 1,381 of record JAHDGN010000368.1, on the reverse strand, counting down.
TTTCTCGGCCGGTGTTTTCGTCAACGATGATGACTTTGCCCTCTTTGACGACGTATTCGTTGTCTTTTTCGTAGAGGCAGTAGGCTTTAAGGAGCTGGGAGATGGCGTGGACTCGGGTGCCTTGGTCGTCCATGTTTTTTTGGACAGTTTCTTTGGCGGCGAGTTTTTGATCTTCGTCGAGGTCGAGGTCGGCATCGATGTTGGCGTAGGCTTCGGCAAGGTCGGGGATGACGAAGGCTTCAGGGTCATCGGGAGAGAGGAATTCGCGTCCCATTTCCATGAGGTCGGCATCGTGACCTTTTTCGTCGACGGTGAAGTAGAGTTCTTCTTTGAGGGCGAAGAGTTCTTTCTTTTGGGCGTCTTGGTAGCAGTTGAGTTCGGTTTTCTCGATGAGTTTTCGGGTATCGGGGTCCTCCATGAAGCGGAGGAGTTGGCGATTCCGTGGTTGACCGAGTTTGATTTTGAAGAGAGCGCGTCCGGCGATTTCTTCTTCGCCATCTTCGAGAGCCTTTTTGGCTTCGTTGGCGAGGTCGTTACAGAGATGGTTTTGTTTTTTGACGAGTTGTTCGACGGTGCCTTTGAATTTTCGGTATTCTTCGGTGTTCGAGATGACGGCTGGGCCGGAAATGATGAGTGGGGTTCGAGCTTCATCGATAAGGATGGAATCGACTTCATCGACAATTGCGAAGTAGTGTCCGCGCTGAACTTGGTTGTCGGTTGAGTCGGCCATGCCGTTGTCACGGAGATAGTCGAATCCGAATTCGGCGTTTGTTCCGTAGGTGATGTCGGCGAGGTATTGTTCGCGTCGGATTTGAGGGGCTTGTTGGTTTTGGATGCAGCCGACGGTGAGACCGAGGTATTTGAAGACAGCACCCATCCATTCGGAGTCTCGTCGGGCGAGATAGTCGTTGACGGTCACGACGTGGACGCCAAGTCCGGTGAGAGCGTTGAGGAAGACGGGGAGGGTGCCGACGAGAGTTTTTCCTTCACCCGTTTGCATTTCGGCAATCATGCCGCGGTGGAGGGCGATCCCGCCAACAAGTTGGACGTCGAAGTGGACCATTTCCCAGGGGAGCTCGTTATCGACGACGTCGACTGTGGAGCCGCAGAGTCGGCGAGCCGCGTTTTTGACGGTGGCGTATGCCTCTGGAAGAATTTGGTCGAGGTATTTGTCTCGAAGTTTTGGAAAGTCTTCTTCGATTTCTGCGAAAGCAGTTTTACCTGCAGTGATATCCTCACGAGTGACTATCGATTTTGGGAGAGAAGGAAATTCTTCGCGAAGGGTATCGAGTCGATTTTGGAGTCCGGCGGCTAGTTCGGCGACCACATCGTCTTCGAGGAGGTCTAGTTGCCTTTTTGTCGGGAGTTGGAGGGGGAGGTA
>JAHDGN010000367.1 GCA_020627645.1 Akkermansiaceae bacterium | reverse complement strand
GCTGAGCGACGTTCTTTACCGGTTCATTCCAAATGTTGCCATTTTTCGCAAAAAGGGTGTGACCGAGGGCAGTGTTCAAAGGAGTGAGGTGTTTTTCGATTTTTTCCCGATGGGATTTCCAGGTGTCCCGAATTTCTTTTCGGGAGTGTGGTGCTAAAAATGAGAGTGGGGTATCGAATTCCTTGCCATCAGCTCGGCGAAGTAGGGCCTTGTTTTTGTTGAGATCGAGGAGTTCGACCCGAAGTTTGGATTTTCCTCCATCTTCTTGGAGGGTAATGAGTGGCTCGGCAACAAGGGGGGAGGCCAGTAGGATTGGGAGAAATAGTGGCAATTTCATTGTGATGATTAGAGGGTTTATCAGAAATTTCTTTGTAGTTGAATAAATTAGTTGGCCGGTGCATCTTACTCGCACGTGGGGGCGTTTTGGTTTCGACTGGACACTGGAAGCGCTGGCTGCATGTAGAGGTTGATCGGTTGGCCTCTTTAAAAGCCGATCAAAACAAATAATTGCAGACTCTAACGAGCTCGCACTTGCTGCTTAATTGACAGCAACGTTCCAATCCTGACGCCTGTTAGGGTGCGGAACGACGATTTAACAGGCTGGCTAACGTTCCGGGGATCCGGGGGCGCAGTAAGATTTAACAGGATCATCGAGTTGGTGGACGGGCTGGATGAGGCTCACTGACTTTAAAGCAGCAAACGTTCAGCTAAACTTGTAGATGCCTGAGTGAAAGGTGTTTAGGACACGGGTTCAATTCCCGTCGCCTCCACCAAGTTTTTACAATAAAAGGGGGGGCTTTCCTCGGAGCTCCTTTTTTATACACAAATCTATACATTGCTCTTATTTTATGGGGGGCGCGGACTACTGGGCAAGTGGGCTGTCTGACCGTTGGATTTAAGAGGTGGGGGCAGTCTAAACCTGGTTGTTTTCGGATTCAGTTTTATTGGGGCAGTGTGTCTCTTGAATCAGCGTCGACCACCTTGAAAACGGAAATCTGTCGTCAATTATTGGATTGATGAAGATGATTCTATTTCGAAAGGGCCAATTACTTTCAAAATTCATGGTAGCCGGATTTGTGGTATTGTGTGGGCAACAGGGATATTCGAAAACTCTAGAAAATGGAATGCCTGTATTGTCGAGTAATCCTGGGGCGGCGGCCGTCATCTATTTGGATTTTGATGGAGGCAAAGGTTTTGGTCATCAATTGAGGCCTCATGGAGGAGACAGTGTTTTTGATCGTGATGAGAGGGCAGAGATTGAAAAGGTTTGGAAAGAGGTGTCGGTGATGTTCTCAATGTTTGACTTAGACGTCACAACAGTCGCTCCGGCTGTAAAAAAGATCCCGGCCGTTCATGTGATTATCTCTCCAGATGTTCCGAGCCCTGGAGCAATTTCTTCTCACGACCTGCTGGATCGAGGCCATCTTAATGATTCTCGATGTATTGTTCGGAGCAGTTCGGTTGTCGGTGGTTTTGTTCCATCGCTTTGTCATGAGATCGGACACGCGTTGGATCTCAATCATCAGGCACTCTTTAATAGTAAAGGGCATCGTACGACTAGTTATCGTCCTGCCGATGAGTGGGGGAGGGCATTTCTGATGGGCTCTGCTAATGATAGTTCAGCAAAATTTTCTCATTGGGGGGATGGTTATGTCCTAAAAAATGGTGTTCGGACGGCTGAAGATGGAATGAAGAAGATCGCGGCAACGATTGTGAAGCATGCGGAAGATTATACCAACGGATCTTATCAGGGTGATGGATATCGGAAGGATGACCATGCCGAAGCACGGGGGAAGGGGACTAAAATCACGTTAAAGACGAGTGGTCGAATGAAAGGGCGAGGTTCTTCCGAGGGCATTATTGAGAGGTATAGTGATCGTGATTGGTTTCAGTTTGACTGGCCGGGCGGAGAGGTGGAGGTCACGGTTGAAGCCAAAAAGAGTATTGGAAGTCCTCAGCCGTATGCATCGTCAGTTGGAACTAAGGTTGCGCTTGTTGATTTTGGAACAACGTTTTTTGTCAATAACGGGCCTTCTGATCCGAGTGATGTTGATTCCTCAGTGAGCAAAAATTTGCCGGCGGGTACCTACTATGTGCGAGTGCAAAGTGGAGGTGGTCAGGATGATTTAGGTGCGTATACAGTAAAGGTGGGTGGAACTCCCTTTAAGGTTGGCGGTCATATTGATGTTGAGGGGTTTGCGATGGCAGATGCCATTGGGGCGATCAACGATGCCGAACATCAGTTGGGATATATTCTTTATGAAGCAAGTAAGACCGTTAAAGATGGCCATGTGATTGAGCAAACTCAGACCAGTGGGACGATTGACCTTGTCGTTTCGGTTGGAGATGATCCGCGGTTCCGATAGTCTATCTTTCTTTGAGACTGTCACAGAGGGAATCACGGACAGGGTCTGGATCTCGATAAGATTTAGCGGGCTGTCGTTTTGCTCGGCGTCGGAATCGAAGTCACTGGTTCATTGGTGGTAGTCCTTTCATGTCAATAAGGACGACGGTGTCGGGGGCAAGGGTGGCTTCGAGTAAGTATTCGTCTGAGTTGGGATTATCTATGATCGATACTCCGTCAGCCATTTCCAGTTTCATGTTGCGTTGGGCTTTTTCGCGGTAGTTTTTTCCAGTGGTCCAATTGTTTCTGATGAATGCTTTTCCGCCTTTGGGTCCCATTTGAAAGAGTTGAGTTACTGGTTGGTGAGGTCTGTCGTAGGCCCTGTTTAGAATTCCCTGGGTGGCAAGGTCATCTCTGATGATATCGTAAATGGCGGTCTTTCGATTATAATTGACCCAGCGCAGATTTTGAGTGGCAGGGAAGGTGAAGAATGATCGGGGGACCGCGAAGCGGACAGTCTCGGTTTGATTTTTCACTGGGTCGCGATGGTGGCAGGCAATCATGAGAAGCATCCTAGCTCCGTCGGGGCTTCGAGAGGCTAATGCTTTACGTTCGAGGCCGGTGGAAGAGGGCGTTCTTTCGGGAAGAAGGGCAATTTCGCCAAGGTTAAAAACGTGTTCGAGCATTTGCATGGCCCAGAGTTGGCCTGCCATGATGGAGCCATCGGGATCGCTGACGGGTTTTCCAATTCGTTCTAGTTCGCCCCGCCACCAAGTCGTGCATTCGTCGACACCAAGCACCATGAGGTTTAGCATGGAATGGACGGTCATGACTGCTCCTCGTGCGCCAGCTTCGTAGACCGAGAGCCCTTCAAAGTCGTTCAGGATTCCATGCTCGTGGATTCGGCGAGGAATTCCGGGGAAAAATCCTTCACCTGAGTGCCGAAAAAAGAGGTCTAAAGCGGCGCATGAATCATCTGGGCTCAGAGATCCAGAAGCCACACCGTTGTTACCTTTGGAGTTGTAATAGGATGAGTTGGTCCAACCAAAATCAGTTCCAATTTGGCCGTTTTTTTGATTCGGTTTTTGTGCGCAATGTTGGGCGAGTGTTGGATAGTTGATATTTCCGAATTTGCCGGAGCCATTGTATTTTGAACCTCCTAGTTCGTTGTAGGGGCCGACCTTGGCATTTGGGAAAATACTTTTGACTGCTGCTTCACTGTAGTCGTAGTGGGTGATGAATTCGGATTCACTTCCGCGAAATCTTCGGGGCCAATCGGATTCGGTCCCAACTCG
>JAHDGN010000366.1 GCA_020627645.1 Akkermansiaceae bacterium | reverse complement strand
GCCGTGAATCTCCCATAGAATCAGGCCTTCGTTCCTTAACCTGACGCGAATGGCCCGGTGCCCTATTTGAAGCTGAGTGAAGTCCTAGCCCGAATATTTCAACGGCTTCATGAAATATCCGGGCTAGAAATGGTAGAGAGTATTGGTTTGAGAATCTATGGAGTTTCGAGGATGCGGATCCGAAAAAAGAAACGGTTGGTTGCTGAAATTGGTTCGGTTCCCCGTAGCTGAAAGGTGGAGGTTCCGTCTGGATTGACGGTGGAATTCAGTCCAATTACAGAGTTTGACCAATTGATGAGGTCTTGGCTTACTTCAGGTCTCATTTGGTATTCTTTCAGATCGGTTCGGGCTTGGTAGGTTAGTTTTGGATATTCTAGGCCACCTTCAGAAATTTTGGCAACTGATTGGAGAGGTTCGTTATTGAGGTCTCGTCCCTGAACAAAGTGTACGAGATTGCTTAGGTTTTGTCCTGGGGGTGTTACGGTGGGGATCGTTGTTGGACCAACAATGGGGCCATATGTTTGGAGCGCCCAAATTCGAAAAGATAATTGATCTTCCCTTCCGGGAGCGCCGTGCGTTGGGATTGATTGGCGCCAGACTGAGGGAATACCTAGTTCGTTGGATGGAGTGAGAGGGTTGATCAACACCAAGGTGTGCCCAGTGCCGTCGGGAGTGGTGGGCCAAGGTGGGGCGTCGTTATATGTGAAATCAAAAATGACTTCGCCATCGGAGTTGCGAAGAGTGAGGGTTTCTCCTCCATTGGAAAGGTTGGTGTTATTCTCAAATTCTCCAAGGATCGTGTTTTCAATTGATGGTCCATATCGTGCGAGAAAGGCGCTTCGGTTACCTACTAGGGTTCCTCGTTGACCGGGTTGTAGGGTTGTCCCATCGGGAAAGGTGAAAGCGATTCCTTCGGTAAATTGGTAATTGCTGAGGTTGATGATGTTGTTTGAAGTGTTGTGAAGTTCCAGGAATTCGTAGTCTCTTGGTTCTATCGAAGTCGCAAATTCTTCAGGTGTTTCTGGCCCGAGAGGGTGGTAATGAATTTCGGTGATCGTCAGATTTTCTGAGTTGGCGATTTCACCAACTTGATAGAATGATTCGGTGAGGGCTGACCAAAGTCCCGAGCTATTCTGAACACGTGCTTTCAGGATGGTGCTCTCGGAAATTTCGATCGGTTGTTGGTATAAGATTCCATCTGTCCGAGGGTCGCTTCCGTTGGTGGTGTAGAAAATTTTAAAACTGCTATTTTGGGAGCTCAGTGAAACGCTAAGGGGTTGGTTGTCTTGGTTAGAGAAGGGGGAAAAGGAAGGGGTATCAAAGTCTGGGAACAGATTAATGTTGCGGAATTGTTCTAGAACAATATCTGATCGGTTGCGTAGGAATGTAGCTCTAACCCATCGAGTTGCGGGTAGCCATTCGCCGTTTCGTGTGAACGGGATTGGCCGGTCTGGATCTCTCCAAACTTGAGTGCCCCATCTTGCTGATTCAGCGACGATGGGGGTTCGAATCCGGTTTGTGTGTTGATCCCAAAGTTGGCGAAGTTTCGATACGGTCAACTCCCCGTCATTGAAGAAATGTTTTTGAAGGCGATCTGCGAAGAAGATTTGAAAATCAGGGTATTTACGTAGGGCATCGTATATGATGCCTGGAGAGTTGGGGTTGGAAACTTGAGTGAAATCATAGTTGGTAGAGCGATTTGCTCGGAATGGGACTCCCATCGACATTTCAGCGTCCCAGGAGTAAAAATAGAATTTTGATGTTCCATTTCGACTTTTTCTTCCGACGTACCAGTTTTTGTCATCCGGGAAGGAAGGTTGAGAATCACCATTAAGGAAGTAAGGTGAAAGCCAATCTTGGTCACTAGACCAGATGCGATGAATCATTGCGTCGGCAAAATTTTCAAGATCCAGAAATTCTTGTATTGCCTCGTAATCGTTGGGTGAATTGATTCCATTTTCTGCAAGTTCAATGAGTTGATTCCAAGCGTCTCTGTCCCCTGCTTCGATCTGGTTTTCATGTTTGATGATGTCCCAGTCGTTGGGATCTCCACCGTGATGATCTGCGTTGTAGTGTTCGTGAGCGAATTCGTGGATGACATAGAGCCCCCAGTATTCGCCATTGAGGAATAGGTTGACATATTTTCCGTTGGGTGATGGTTGACCCATGGCCCGTTGGAGGTCGTGCAGGAAGAGGTTGCGAATGAAGGTGGCTTGATTCCAGTCTCTTCGGAATGTCCAACCATCGTGCCCGCCTCCTCGTAGGACGAGACTTTTAAAGCTTTGAACGGGTGATTCGGGAAAGAGCGGATGGTTGAGGCGATTGTTTCCATATTCGTTTCGAAAGTAGAGTCGGAATGGTTTTTTGGGATGTTCGCGGGCATTGCCTCCATGAATTCGGAGTCCGGCTGGTTCACCAATTTGATCACTGGGGGAATTGGGGTCAAAGTATTCGAAATGGATTCTTCGTTCACTTTCTCGCCCTCTTTCGAGTGGATTTGAGTGAATTCCAGTGCTTCCAAAGACGAGGTCGTTTGGAAAAGAAAGAGAAACTGCTGGGAGAGCGGTGAGTGCTGTCAGTGCTTCATCTTGATAGTTTGGGGATTCAGTAATTTCTTTGAGCATGTTTGATTGTTCGATGATGTCGCTGCGGAAAAAGTAGCTGGAGGTGCTTATCCTGCTAGGAACACGTGAATCTTCGAAGGCGATGGCCCGGATCACGGTCGTCGAACTAATCGAGATAGGGTTGGTGTAGAGGGTGCCGTTGGATGGCGACGGTTCTGATCCATCGGTTGTGTAGTGAATCGAGGCGCCTGTTGTTGGTGTGCTGAGGACGAGGGTAAATGGGTTTGTTTGAAATCCTCGGGTCTGTGAAAAGATGGGGTCTGCAACTAGGCTCAGGAGAGGGGTGCCGTTTGTTTCTCCGGGGGTTGGTGGGTCAAAATAGGCGGTGCTAGAATCTGAATGAGATCCATAAGAAATGTCTGTTCGTTGTGGGGGGTAGTTCAGAAATTGGGAAAGAATGACTCCGTTTTCATTGCTTAGGAGTAGGGAATCAGAAGACGCTGAAAGTGAAAAATTGGTATGAAGCTCGGACGAAGGATTTCGTTTGTTCTTGCCGGATGCGAAGACGAGTAGTCGGCCATTTCCTGCGATACTGGTTCCTGTGGGGAAACTCCATTTTTGCGGAAGTGATTCGTCGTCACTTAAGGAAAAATCGCTAAGATCAATGGGAGCGGGTGAAGAGTTGGTGATTTCTATCCAGTCCGAAGAGTCGCCGTCTTCATCGATCAGAGTTTTACCGTTGCTGGCTAGAAATTCGGAGATAAGGGGTTCGGAATGAAGGGGGCTGGAGGAGAGGATGACGGGTAGGAAGAGTTTGGCTATTTGTTTTGGGGGTTTCAATTGGAGGGGGTAATGTTTGTGGAGTGATTTCATGAATTGGATGAGGAGTGTTAGATGGGCCGCGATGGCTGATTGATCCGATGTCATGAGAAGATAAGGGGGAGTGTTAACTAGGTCCTGTCCGGGGGGTGTTTTGGTGAAATTTATATCTTTTTTTTCATAGGGGTCTTTAGGAGTGTATACATTCGCGTCAGGTTAAGGAACGAAGGCCTGATTCTATGGGAGATTCACGGCGC
>JAHDGN010000365.1 GCA_020627645.1 Akkermansiaceae bacterium | reverse complement strand
CATAAACTGCCTTCGCACATCATACTCACCACGGAGATTGCTTAAGAAGCCCTCACTGGTCGAGTCCTCCAGAGCAGCCAAAGCACCATATTGAGCAAAAGTAGTCGCATTCGAACTCACATGCCCTTGAATCGTCCCCAAAGCCTTGCCTAGGTCTCCTGGAGCTGCTGCATACCCGACCCTCCATCCTGTCATCGCATGCGACTTAGAAAAACCATTCACCGTGATCGTCAAATTATAAGCATCTTCGTTCACTGAAGCCACGCTTACATGCTTTTGATCACCATAAACAAAATGCTCATAGATCTCATCCGCCAAAATCACAATATCCTCGTAAGAAGCGACCTCTACCAACTTTTCAAGCTCCTCTTTCGAATAAACCGAACCCGTTGGATTTCCTGGGGTATTCAAGATGATCATCTTGGTCTTAATCGACATCGCCTCCTCAAATTCCTCAGCCGTAATTTTCCAACGATTGCTCTCCTTGGTTTCGACCAAAACAGGCACCCCGCCTGCTAACTTCACCATCTCAGGATAACTGACCCAATAAGGAGAGGGAATAATCACCTCATCCCCCTCCTCAATCACCGACAAAATCGCATGAAAACAAGCCTGCTTAGCTCCCGAAGTCACGCAAACATCTTGCGGCTCATAGCTAATCCCATTCACAGATAACAACTTTTTTGCGACACCCTCACGCAACTCAGGAATTCCTGCTGCTGGGGTATACTTCGTTTTCCCCTCGGTCAGCGCAGTATAAGCCGCCTGTTTAATGAAATCCGGAGTATCACAATCCGGCTCTCCTCCTGCTAACCCATAAACTTCCTCTCCGGCCGCCCTCATAGCTTTTGCCTGGTTGGTAACCGAAAGAGTCAATGAGGGAGTAACTGACGTGACGCGATTTGAAAGACTTTCCATGATGCTTTGAGTGAATATTCGAGCCCCTATCAAGCGGGGAAAAACATCTGGATTGGCTGGTGGGCGCGCTTCTCCCCTCGGAGCGGCACGTTTTCTGACCCCCTATAGGGCTCCTTGCAAGGCAAATGAAGCGATATGGCTATTTTTTCCGATCAAACATCGCGCTAACCCACTTTCCTACCTTCTTTTGCTCCAAAAATTCAAATCCGGCACCGGCCGCCGCTACTGAAACCTCCTCCCACTGCTCTTTTAAAATCCCCGACAAAATGAGACGCCCTCCAGCAGAAACCCACTTTGAGATCCTCGGCAAAGCTTCAACCAACACCGACGAAAACAAATTGGCCACGACAACTTCAAATTCTTGGTCTGTATCCCACTCGAAAACATCAGCTTCGTAAAAAGTAATCCCTTCAATCCGGTTGCGCTCCAAATTTCTCAAAGCAACCTCCACCGCCTTTCCGTCAAAATCATAACCTTCAACTTCTCCCGCCCCCAAAATCTTAGCCGCCATCGCCAAAACCCCGCTCCCAGTCCCAATATCCAAAAAGCTCCACCTTTCATCCAGCTCAGCAGCATGATCAACTAAATACCTCAAACATGTGGAAGTCGTCGCATGATCCCCTGTCCCAAATGCCATCTCTGGCGGAACCACCAAAACATCCTTCCCCTCATGATCACCATCCTTTACTGGCACCTGAGAAATAACCAAGCGATCCCGGATCAACAAAGGCTCACTCTTCGGAGCACTCATCGCCACCCAATTTCTCGATTTCAACTCCCTGACCGACCCTCCAAATTGCTCCCGAATCTTACCAGCTTCTTCCTCCTGCTCACAATAGACCTCAACACGAATCGACTTTCCTCCTTTAATCTCCGAAATCACGGAATTCGGATTCCCATAAAGCCGCTCCTCCCAGGCATCAAGCCATTGAATTGCAGATAACTTCGACCATACCCACATTACCCCTAACTACCGAGCAAAGTCTCTGTAATCAAGAAGCCTTCTCCGAAAACAGAAAATTTTGTTTCCAAACCCTCACATCCTAACAGGCATATAGCTTGGATCGTCTTCAGCAACTTCGACCGTAACAAGCGGGCTCGCGCTATCTATAAGCCGAGCACAAGCAGGACTCAAATGCCGTAAACTCACCCGTTTTCCTGCCGCCCGATACCTCTCAGTCACCGCATTCAAAACCTCCAAACTAGAATAATCCGCCACCCGCGCGTCCCTAAAATCGATAATCACTTCATCCGGATCCTCCGAAGGAACCATTCTTTCGGAAAACTCCCTGACAGATCCAAAATACAAAACCCCCTGCAAATGATACACTTTCACCCCGTCCTCAGTCTCATCAGCCCCCAGCCTCACATGCTTCGCACTCTCCCAAGCGAACACCAATGCAGACAAAATTACCCCCACAAAAACGGCCAAAGCCAAATTATGCAAAAAGACAGTAATCAAAGTCACAGCCAAGATCACAAAAATATCATGAAGCGGAACCCTTCCCCAGGTCCTCAGAGTCGACCACTCAAACGTCCCAATCACTACCATAAACATCACCCCAACCAATGCCGCCACCGGAATCTTCACAATTAAAGAACCACCCACCATGATAAAGACAACCAGAGCCAGCGAGGCGACAATCCCCGACCAACGGCCACGACCACCTGATTTAATATTGATCAAGCTCTGCCCAATCATTGCACATCCTCCCATCCCACCAAACAGTCCCGACAAAAAATTAGCCCCTCCTTGAGCCAAACACTCCCGATTCCCATTTCCTCTCGTCTCAGTCATATCATCGATCAACTGCAGGGTCATCAAAGACTCAATGATACCAACCATCGCAGCCGAAAATGCCGTCACCAAAATCAACCGTATCGTCGGGCCATCCCAAATAATATCACTGGGCCATGCCAACGGAGGAAAGCTCCCCTCCAACTTCGACTGCCCCCAACCATCCAACAAAACATCTCCTATCGTTCTCGTCTGAAAAAACACACTCGCCAGAGTCACCACCACAATCGCCACTAAAATCGAAGGGATGACTTTGGTTACTTTTGGGAAGAAGTAAATAATCGCCATGGTCACGACTGCTAAGACAGACATCAAAACGATCTCGTGACCAGGAAGCCACTCCCCATCCGCTCCAGGAAACTCAGGTGCATACTTGAATGACCCAAATTGAGCTACCAAGATCACAATTGCTAGGCCATTCACAAACCCCATCATCACGGGATGTGGGACGAGTCGAATAAATCGTCCCAACTTCAACACCCCAAACAAAACCTGAATTACTCCTGCAATCATAATTCCTGCGAATAAGTATTGCATTCCCAGATTCGGAATCCCCCTCGCATCTCCCACCGCATTACCCTCCCTCACTAAAACCGCAACCACCACTGCAATCGCCCCAGTTGCACCCGAAATCATTCCAGGGCGCCCCCCCATTGACGCAGTGATAAAACCCAAAAAGACCGCAGACCAAAGACCAACCATTGGACTAACACCCGCAATTAACGAGAAAGCAATCGCCTCAGGCACCAAGGCCAAAGCCACCGTCAACCCCGACAACGTATCATCCCGCCAGTTCCCATTTTTCTTTCGAAAGAGCTCAAAAATCATAATCCCACAAAAAATTCGCAGCCGCCCCCCACCCCCTCAAATTTGCAAACCACACATCAAAACCACCATAAATAACACCACACACAACACAATACCAAATC
>JAHDGN010000364.1 GCA_020627645.1 Akkermansiaceae bacterium | reverse complement strand
CACCCCGAACCAGAGTAAAATCTAGTTCGGGGTGATGGCGGACCGAGAGGGATTCGAACCCTCGATACCGTTTCCGGTATACTCCCTTAGCAGGGGAGCGCTTTCAACCACTCAGCCACCGGTCCAGTGCGCCCTTCAGCGTGCCGAATAAAAACCACTTCTACCCCCTTTCGTCAATCGTTTGCTGAAGATTTTATGACAAAAAAAGGCGACCATTCGCTTGGCCGCCCTTAAATGTCTGAACTCGCGTCGAAAAAAGCCTACTTCGTATTGACCTCTTCGAGAATGACCTTGTCTCCCGCAAGAACCTGAGTCCCTCCCTTGAAAGTTTTTGGCAAGATATTGGCAATCGTTCCACCCGCCTCGACTTTCTCGACTTGAACCTTACCGATCAGGCTCCCACCACGAACAACCAGTAATTTGAGCCCAGGCTCCAATCCCGATTTCGAACCCGCTCCAATCTTCACAAAACCATATTCATGAACCACTTCAGTAATTGTTCCCTCGAAAGTGTTCAAAGAAACGCGAGCGACACTCTCCGCGATCTTTCCACGAACTCGAGCCATTTCAGTTTTAAGCTCAGTGATCTTTTTCTCGAGACTCTCTTTGATTCCCGTCAGCTCATCCTTCTTGTTTTCAAGTTTCTTTTGAGTCTCCACAAGACTGTCAAACTTTGCCTCGACATTATCCTCAATCGGCTCCGGAATATCCGGAAAGAGATTCCGAATCGCTGTTAAGGCAGCGTCAAGATCCTCTTCCTTCTTCTTCACAAGTGCTAGCTGCCCGCGGAGGTCATCAAGAGTCCGGGCCAACTCACCTTTCTTAGCAACGGCATTACGAAGCTTCGCCTCATTGTCCGCCTGCTCGGTAAGCGCGACCGTTTTGGCTGCATTTTGATCCTTCTTCTCAACCTTCTTCTCCGAAATGGAATCACTGAGCCGATTGTTCTGCTTGATCAAATCATCACGCTTAACGATCCGACCCTCATACTTTTTCTTAGCTTCAAAACCAAGATAACCAGCCCCTCCGACTGCCAGTAAAGCGAGTATATAAAACAATGATTTCATAATAAATGTGTGATGTTTCGTTAATTTTGATGGCCTTTAATTCTTACTTCGCAGCAGTTGCGCCCTTCTTAACCGGAGCATTGGCCGGAACAACAACATCCCCAGACCGCACGCTTTCCCCTTCAGCAAGAGAACTCTGATCGACCTCGGCAGTCGCTTTGTTGGGTGAAATTCCCATAATGGTCATCAGAGCAATCTGCTGCCCACCTCTCATCACTTTCACTCTCGAACCACCCACGACACCCTGCTTCATTCCAGCGTTCAAAGTGACCAGACCCACAGAATGATCCACAGATCTGATGGTCGTCTTCATTGTTGGATAAGAACGATTGTTAACGATATCAGAAAGGCGATTACTTGTCGAGGCAAGAACCGCTTCTGTCCCTTCCCGCTCCTTTTTCAAATTAGCAACCCGCGCCTCAAGCACAGCAACCTCGTCTTCTAGAATCCCAATATCCTCAGAAAGCTCCTCAATCTTTGGTGCAAGAGTTTTAGTGGTTCCCAACGCAGCCATTTTTTCGTCGGCTGCCTCAACCCGTTCAGTCGTTTCCTCTAAATCCTCAGTCACCTCCTCAATCTCTTCTTCTGTGTCCTTATTCTCCGCAACCTGTTCCTCCCACTTACCCTTTGCAATATCGCTCGCTTCCGTTGCTGCGTTAGTCTCCGACACCAGAACCGCAATCTCATTCTTGAGTTTTTCTAGACTCTTTTGATTTTGCTTCTTGTTTTCTTCCTGCGTAGCGACCGCTTTTTTCGTTGTTTCATGCACTTCCTTATTTTTCCAGCCGACATAACTTGCCGCGAGAAGGACTAGGATACTGAGAATTCCAAAGGTATTTGCCATGTGAGTATGTTTGGTTTTGGTGTTTGAGGTAACATACGGGTTGCCACCATCATCAGGCAAACAGAAAATTTAGGGATCCATAAGATTCAGAGAAATCTTTCCCTCTCCTTCCTGGCCCTCCGCCCGCAAAATGAGTCCCATCACCTTCTCCAACACCAATAAGAAGACCTCCTCCCCAAAACATACCCTTTTCATCAATCATGGACTCGCCGCTTGCATCTGCTCCACGCCAAGACAAATTCCAACCGTGTCCAGCGTCATTCGCGTTATCAGCTATCTCAAAAAATACCCACTGCTTGGAGGATCTCAATTCCTCTGCGCAGCCATCATGGCCTCCTCGGTCATTCTCTTTCCCCTCATCACAAAACACATCATCGGAGAGATCATCCCCGAAAAACGTCACGCAGAACTCATCCCCTGGGTCCTTCTTGCCCTTCTTGGCTTCTTCCTCAAGGATGCTCTCAATTGCGCTAGAATCTTCTTAAACAACCACTTTGAGCAAAAAGTCATCTTCGATATCCGCTCCGACCTTTATCAAAAAATCCAACGACTCCCCCTTCGATGGTTTGATTCCCGAAGAACCGGGGACATTATGACAAGAGTTGTTGAAGATGTCACCGCCATGGAACGAGTTCTCATCGATGGAATCGAACTTGGACTAATCTCCGTCATTCAGATTCTCGCAGTCGGCATCACCATGTATTGGCTCGATCCCCATGTCGCCCTTTGGGCCACCCTTCCCATCCCCCTCCTCATCCTCGGAGCCTGGATCTATACCAGAAATGCCAGAGGACGATACAAGGCCCAACGAGATGCCGCTTCCGACCTCAATGCACTCCTACACGATAACATTGCCGGAATCCGTCAAATCAAAGCCTACGCAGCAGAAAAAGATGAACACCGCCACTTCAACGCCCGATCCAACACCCTGAGAAGATCCAGCCTAAGAGTCATGAAATGGTGGGCCTTCTACAACCCAAGCATGTCTTTCGTAAACAGCCTGGGCTACATCCTTGTTCTAGGATTCGGAGGCTATGCAGTGCTTCAAGGAGATCTCCAACTCGACAGCATCCTCACCTTTTTCCTTCTCCTGTCGCTGTTTTATGAACCAGTCAGCAAGCTTCACCAACTAAATCAGATGATTCTTTCGTCACGAGCTGCTGCTGACCGCGTTTTTGAAATTCTGGATTCGCCCAATGAACCAAACGCAACCGGCGGAGAACCACTGCCAAAGCCCGTAAAAGGCCGCGTTGAATTTCAAAAAGTCTCGTTCTCTTACGACGACAATCAACCAGTCCTACAAGACATCAACCTCACCGCTCTCGAGGGACAAACCATTGCTCTCGCTGGATCCACCGGAGCCGGAAAATCAACCATCGTCAACCTTCTCTGCCGATTCTATGAATACGATAGCGGCTCTGTTCTCATCGACGGAAATGAACTAAACAACATTTCAAAAAACTCCCTTCGAGACTCCCTAGGCTACGTCACACAAGAGCCCTTCCTCTTCAACGGATCAGTGAAGCAAAATCTTCTCCTAGCACGACGAGACGCAACCGACGAGATCCTCTGGAACGCTCTCAAAGCGGCAAAAGCTGACTCTTTTGTCACCGAACTCCCCCAAGGGCTCGACACCAACATCGGCGAAAGAGGTGTCAAACTCTCTGGCGGCGAGAAACAACGGCTCTCAATTGCACGAGCTCTCGTTAAAGATCCTCCCATTCTTCTTCTGGACG
>JAHDGN010000363.1 GCA_020627645.1 Akkermansiaceae bacterium | reverse complement strand
GCCTCATTCCCATTACCAAAGTACGACAAATTTTCCTGATTCGGAACATTTGTCTCGGTAATGATCACCGCATCCGGCTTCACATGCTCAACCAATATTCGAAACAACCTCACCAACTCATGCGTTTGTCGCAAATTAATACACTTCGTCCCCACTTCCTTCCATAAAAACGCCACCGCATCCAAACGAAACACCCCCACTCCATGATCCAAGTGTCGTCGAATAATCCGTGCAAATTCCACCAAGACCTCCGGGTTCCCAAAATCCAAATCCACCTGATCATGCCCAAACGTACACCACACATGCTTCACTCCATCCAAGGTTTTCGTCGGCCGTAACAGCGAAGAAGTTCTCGGCCTCACCACCTCGCTCAAATCATCACTCGAGGAAGCCTCCACAAAATAACTTCGCCCCGGCTCTTCTCCAGCGACCAACTGCCGAAACCATTCATGCGACGCCGAACAATGATTCACCACCAAATCCGACATCACTCGATAATCCTTCGCCAAACCTTCGATATCACCCCAACCACCCAGCTCCGGATGGACCTTCTCGTAATCTGAAACAGCAAACCCATCATCACTGGTCCACGGAAAATAAGGCAACACATGCACCATCGTCACCGCTCGTCCTAACCTCCCTCGCACAAACCTCCCCAACTCCTCCAACGGCTTCCCCTCTTCCGGCACGATCGAATCTCCATACGTGATCAACGCAACATCCCTCTCCGACCAATGATTCTCAAAAGCCATAGGTTCATAAAAATGATCTCGAAATCTCATCACTTTCACCAACCTGTCAACCAAATCAGAATGATCCCCCTCCCCATAAATCAGAGACAAATGGGTCTGAACCCTCAACAATAACTGATCTAGTGGACTCATGACCCTCCAGCAAACTCCCGATGATCTTCCTCCACCGCAACCAACAAACGGTCAAACACTTCCGGCATCGCACTCTCCACTCGTGACCAACTCGGAATAAACGGCTTCTCCATCGGAGAATCCAAAAAAGTCTGTCCAGCTTGAATGATATTTTCCGCAAACAACTCCACCGCCTCCTCTTCCTTGTGAACATCCAATGACAATCCGTTAATGATCGCATCATTTTTGTATCTCTCAACAAAATCCAAAGCATTTCGAAAATATGCCGCCTTAATCGTCCTAACAACCTCCGCACTGAAAACCGTCCCCATGACCGCCATCTTACGAAAAACCAGCTTGCAAATATCAATCGACATTTTCGACAACCCCTTCTCTCGATCTTCCAACGAAATATCTTGATGCTTGTGATCATACCCCTCCGCAATATCCACTTGGCAAAGCTTATTCATCGAATAATTACGAAACATCTCCGACAAAGTCCCCATCTCCAACCCCCAGTCACTCGGCATCCGAATATCCGGGATCACACTCCGACGAAACGAAAACTCACCAGCAAGAGGATACCGAAACCCATCTAAATAAGACAAATATTCACTATGACCAGTGACCTGCTCCAACGAGCGAATCAATGGCGTAATCAGTAACCTTGTCACCCGCCCATTCAAACTTCCCTCCGCCACCCTCGGATAATACCCCTTCGCAAATTGATAGCTAAACTGCGGATTAGCCATCGGATAAATCAGCCTCGCCAACATCGATCGGTCATAGGTCACAATATCACAATCATGCAGCGCGATCGCCTCCGAACGATTTGTCGCCAAAAAATACCCAAGACAATACCAAACATTACGCCCCTTCCCCATCTCAGTTGGAGCCAAATCGTGAGCCCTCAGTTCTTCATCTAACTCACGCAACCTAGGACCATCGTTCCACAAAACCCGATGATGTTGTGGCAAATCACCAAAGAACTTTAACGCCTCCACATACTGATCCTTCGTCGCCCGATCCAAACCAATCACAATCTCCCCCAAATAAGGAACCTTCTTCACCTCCTCCAAAATCTTGGGCATCGCCTCAGTCTCCAACTCCGAATACAACGACGGCAACAACAACCCCATCGGACGCTTCGCCGAAAACTCAACCAACTCAGCCTCCAACTCCTCGACCGGACGCCTGGTCAAATTGTGCAACGTCGCGACAGTTCCCCCCTGATGAAAATCTCCCATAAATTTAATCTAGTTCGATCAACCTCCAGCATTCAACATGCCAATCAAAAATTCACTCAAACCTCACTTGATCCCGCTCCTCCATGAACCCCTAATTGATCCAAAATTTTCGTCATCACCTCCGCCCACCCAAGAGGCCCAATGGCCTCGGACTTCAACAAATCCTCTCCGCCCATCTCAAAACCATCCTTCGAGGCAATCACCACTCCAATATCAGCCGACTCTAACATCGCTAAGTCATTTGGACGGTCTCCCAACGCCACGATCGCAACCTTATCCTTCTTCCGAAAGTAGTCCAAAGCTCTCCCCTTATCCGTCTTCCCCTGCACATGCAGACACCTCCCTCCCCTCAAAGTCATCAACCCTCGTTCTTCCATCAACTCACAAAACTCCTTCTCCTTCTCTTCCGAATCCATCCACTTCAATGGCTCACTAAAATGACGATCCGCCGATCGTTCCGCCTCCGCACGGGTCAACCCAGTCCACTCCACAATCTCTCCAACTCCCACCTCGGAATACCCCCGAAACCGATACTTGCCCTTCAACCCCTTCAACACCTCCAAAATCTCTTCCCGTCGCACCCCATAAACCACCTCTTCCTGCCCATCATACAACGCCGACCCATTCTCCACCACAAAAGCCTCCTCATTTCCAAACTCCCCCCGTAATGCCAACCACTCCGCCCGTGTTTTACTCGTATTCACCACCACCGGAATCTCCGCCTCATCTAACCGATCCAAAACCGGCAACACTGGTTCAAACGAATAATCATCATGATCCAACAAGGTCCCATCCAAATCACTCATGACCAACAAAGATTTACTCACAGAAGGAACCTATCGAAATACCCCTCAACAAACAAATCCTCTATTGGCATCTCTGCCTATCCCGGATATTTCATGAAGCAATTTGAGTTCGACTCAGATCATTGCATTTCCGTAAGAGGACGCCGATTTCGGAGAAAGACTGAAGACACATTCGGTCGCTCCCCGAAATCAAGAACAACGACCTGAAATTCAATCAGGGCTAACTCACTTTAGATTGTGGTGGGGAAAAATAGACCACAACATCTTGTGTTACTCCATTGTGCGAAGCGATTTGGACAATCAAGAAGTTGAGCTCTAGCGGGCAGTCAATCTTTCAAAGTGGAATTTGAAGTTTGCGCAAACCCTTTAAATATAAGACCTCCAAAGCGAGTTTGCCCTGGAAATTCAATAAGATGGGACGAAATCGAGCTGGGCTCATGAAATATTCGGGCTAGCATCACCAAACTCACCAATTGGAAACACAATTCTCTTAAAAAAATCAATTTCACCAACCCCAACCATGCCTGAACTTGCCGAAGTCGAACTCTCCCGCCGCCTGTGGGCCCCATCACATCAACAACAAATCACCCACATCCACACCACCCCAAAGGCTCGAATCTTCCGCGACTGCCCCGCCCCCGCCTTCCAAATCCTAAAAAACAAACATCTAAAATGCAAACGCCTCCTCTTAAACACCGACACATCGAAATCCACCACGGCATGTCCGGAAAACTAGATC
>JAHDGN010000009.1 GCA_020627645.1 Akkermansiaceae bacterium | reverse complement strand
CAAACAAAGTACTCATCGCCGTATCCCCCCTCAACGTCGCACAATTCACCTCCACAAAATCCCCCTCCAATCCACCCCGCTGTTGCCTCAATTCGTAGATCCTCCCTGCCAAATGCGACTTCCCTGCACCTGTGGGCCCAGTCAACAAAATCGGAGCCTTCGACCTCACAGCGACGACCTCCAACTCCTCAATCAATTCATTAAACCCTTTGTTCCTCGTCGCAATCCCTGACCTCAAAAAATCTTGTCCCTCCAATTGCTCCTTCGCAAACCGTGTCGCCAAACGATCGTACTTCGACAAATCCAAATCAATAACCTCCACCTCGCCCGCCCCCGGCAACTTCTGCGCTTTTCTGCCCCTCGGTGGCCCAGTTTGTATCAAACGACCCGGCAGGAAATGAGCCTCCACCAACAAGAACAAACAAATCTGCGCCACATGAGTCCCCGTCGTCATATGCGCAAAATAATCCTCTTTCTCCCGAACAAACTCATAGTCCCGACACAAATCCGCCAACAACTCATACATCTCTCCAAAATCCCAAGGATCCCGAATCTTCACCACCCGATCCATCACCTCTGTTTCTGGAGAAACCATCCGCAAATCATCCTTCACCCGCTCCGCCAATTTCCCAAAGTTCTCCTGATAAATCAGTTCCAACCGATCCACCACAAAGTCCTCCTGCTGCGCCAACGAAACCGTCGGCCTCCACTTCTCCCACCGCCGCTCATCAAATCCACGATCCAAGTTTGTCCCCAAAAACCCAAACACCACATTTCGTTTACGATTCATTTAGATAACTAACGATTTTTCTGGATAGTAACATTGGGTAATAGTGATCCCATCAAAATAATCAAAAAACTTTAACTCCCTTATTTTCAACGCTTTAAGATCTAAACAAAAATGTTGGCACACCCTCTGCAAAATACAAACCGACACTAGCCCGCAGCCTCAAAGGGAATCCCCGAGCGGTCCTGCATATCGGCAGAGTCAAAATGACAATGGAATGTCACCGAGCTGAAAACTCGTTCATCGGTTCAAACCCGAAATACAAAACCAAAGTCGGCTGCGGCGGAGCAGTAACTGGTCAAGGGCCCTGCGGGATCATGCGACGAGTCTGGAATTTTCATTCCTGACCCCTCCAAACTCCCCCGCCCAAAACCAAGCCCCGCCCAGCCGGCAACAACCAAAAAATAGAAAAACACAACATCATGGAAATCCCCTTCATCATCATTGCCGCAATCATCCTCAGCCCCTTCATCTTCTGGGTTCTCAGGCAAACCACTCACCTTCGTCATCCCCTCACCGTGGAACCACATCACCTCACCGCTCACTACCACAAAAGCCAACTCGTCGAACTTCTCCAACCTGGCATTTACCGCTTCTGGGGGAATAAGCACACCTTCCAACACTTCGACACCCGCACTCAACAACTCGCCATCCAAACCCAAGAACTCACCTCGGCTGAAGGCATCACCATCAAAGCGACCGTCGTTGGATTCTACAAAATCATCGACCCTCTCAAAATCCTAAACAACTCAGACAACTACCAAGCAGACCTCTACACCAAAATCCAACTCGCTCTCCGTGACCTCGTCACCGGTAGTGAAGCGGAATCACTCCTCGCCAGCACCTCCTTACTCGGAAGCGCACTCCTCGAACAACTCAGCGAACCTGCCCAAAACCTAGGCATCGAATTCAGCGAACTCACCATCCGTGACCTCATTCTTCCATCCGAAATCAAGCAAGCCCTATCCGAAGCATGGAGAGCAAAAAAACACTCCATGGCCGAACTTGAATCTGCCCGTGGTAAAGCCGCCGCCGCTCGCACCCTTGCGAACGCCGCCAAGCTCTACGACACCAACCCCTCCCTTCTCCAAGTCCGCTACCTCGAAGCACTCGAAACTGCAGCCTCTGGAGTTGGCAACACCTTTGTCCTCGGTCTCCCCGATGAAAAAGCTCTCTCCCTAACCAAATAACTATCACACCAACGAACCCAACAATAGCGGGTGGCCACAAGGCCTCGGCCACCCGCATTAAACAAAAGATCAAAAAATGAATTTCAAACCAGCTGACATCACACGATTCACCATCATCGAAAACAATCTTCGAAATCAAGTCTGCCGCACTTTCCCCAAAAACAGCGCCTCCCGGGACGATTTCAAAAAATGGCAAAAAGCCTGCCAAAACCTATACACATTCCACTCACCACTTCACCAGATTTGGACCCAAGAATTTAAATCTTCAGTCATTTCTGGTAACCGCGAATCCATCGAAAGCCTGATAACCTACCTAGAAGCCGATCCCTACTACTTCCGCTCAGGATACCTCAAGAGTCGCCTTGTCCGGATCATCAAAAAAGCTCCACTCACTGCCAAAGACGAACAGCGCCTAAGGTCAGTCATCTGGAATAAAACAGCAAAGCGATCAGGCCAAGAATTCCGTGAATACTGTCGCCTCGCAACCCTAGTATCCACCCCAACATTTCGTGAAAAAGTCGCCAAAAAGGCCGTCTCCATCGAACACAAAAAATTCAAATTCCTCCTCAAATATCTATCACCTTAAACTCTCCAACAAGTCCTCTTCACAACCCAAAAATAGTCGCGTCTTTGCGTCTTAGTGGTTCACCTCCCTCAACCAAGAAAAATCTAAAATCGTAAATCTCTCATCTAAATTCTTAAATCCCTCGCTATCATGAACTCTCAACTCCATCCATCTGGCCCATCCACCTCCTTCATTCCTGCACCTGAGTCCAAAGGAAAACCCATCACCGTGATCGGAAACGAACACATCCTCGAAACTTTCTGTGACCAAACCATCTCCCAAATCCAAAACTGTAAAGCCTCTCCTGGCGTGACTGAAGTCGTCCTCAACCCAGACGCCCACGTCGGTTACGGCGCACCCATCGGATGCGTCATGGCCTCCCCAACCCACATCTACCCCGGCCCAGTCGGAGTCGACATCAAATGCTCCATGTCCCTCCTACAACTCGACATCGACGACGACGCCATCGCCGACAAACACATCCGACGCGAGCTCATTCGTGCCATCTGCGAGCGAACCCCAACCGGGGCCGGGAAAGGAACTCGCTCCGTTAAAAAAGCGCGAGAAATCGATACCGAACTCGGAAAGATGGCCGTCACCCAAGGTGCCTCCAAAGAGGTCTGCAACGCCCTCGGAATTCCACCAGAGTGGGCTGAACGATGCGAAGACTCCGCTCACTTTGCTCACGACGGAACAATCTCGTCACTCGAAGAACGACTCGAAAAAATGCTCCATAACGGATATCATACCCGCTTCCTCAGCAAGGCCCAACAACTCGGATCCTACGGAGGGGGGAACCACTTCGGTGAAGCCGAAAAGGTCACCGTTCACAAGTCTCCCGCCGCGCAAGAAGCCGCGCAAACCTTCGGGCTCCTAGACGGAAAAATCGCCTTCCTCTCTCACTGTGGATCAAGAGGTCTGGGCAACGACCTTGCTCAAAAGCAATTCAAAACCCTCGAAGCCCATTTCGAAAAATGGAATATCCCGTACCCAGCTGGCGACAAAAAACTCGTCTACGCCCCCCTCGGAACCCCCGAAGGAAACAACTACCTCGATGACATGGCTCTCGGCGCCAACTTCGCGACTGTCAACCATCTCCTCATCAACCAACTTGTGCTCGAAGCCTTCCAAGAAGTCCTCCCAGGCTGCACTGGAAACCTCGTCTACTTCATCTCCCATAACATTGCCCGAGAAGAAATTGTCAATGGAATCCCACAATGGGTTCACCGCAAAGGCGCCACCCGCGCATTTCCCGCAGGGCACCATGCTCTAAAGGAAACGCCCTTCTATCAAACGGGCCACCCCATCCTACTCCCGGGAAATCCCCGCGACGGGTCTGTCGTCATGGCCGCTCTCCCTGGTGCGGAAAAGTCCTGCTATTCGGTCAACCACGGAGCAGGTCGAACCCTCGGCCGAAAAGCCGCAGCCCGTACCCTCGACCAACAAAAAATCGATACCGAGTTTGATCAACACGACATCCTCTTCAATGGGCGAAAATACCCCATCGACGAAGCCCCCGATGCCTACAAAGACTTTGGACAAGTGCTTGCCAGCGTCGAAGAAGCCGAACTCGCTCACCAAGTTGCCCACCTCGCCGCCCGCTTTGTCATCAAAGACTCCTCAGCCGCCGACGACTAACGTGGCGGCGGTTTCCAACCGCCAAGCCAATTCCACCTACGAACCTTCAACATGTTCCTCAAAATCACGAGCTCCATCACCGCCAACCAAGAACAAAGGGATTCAAAGCAAAAAACTCTCTAACGAAATCATCGACCCGAATATGAAAGCAAACACCTTGGCATCCGACCTCCATTGGGCTGTATCCGAAGGTTGCATTGAAACCACAGAAAAAATCCTGAAGGAAGGAGCTCTAGTCAACTATTCCATTTCAGGCGAACAACTGATCAATCACGCTCGCACACTCCCCATGCTCCAGCTCCTCCACCAACACGGAGCTGACCTCAACCACGTGGATGGCACTGGTGATTGGCCGCTCAACTCCGCCTGCGAAGACAATGACCTCGAAACCATCCAATGGCTGATCTCGGCCGGAGCAGACATCAATCAAAACTCTATTGGTAAAACCGCACTTCACACCGCCGCCCGACATTCCTCACCCGAAATCATCAAGCTCCTCATTCAAAGCGGCATCGACTTGAACTCACAAGACGCTGACATGTCCTCTGCCCTTTTTTATTGTTCCTCCATCGAAATCGCCCAACTCCTCATCGATGCTGGCATCGATCAAACTCTATTCGACTGCGCCGGTGAAACCGCCGCCCAGGCTTCCTACGTCGACGACCAAGTTCGCGTATTTCTCAGTACCCAATCATAAGGGAATCTCAAAAAATGCTAACAACTGGACAATCCCTTGCTCTCGAATCTCTCCGAAATCATTCCTGGCGACAAATCAGTAATCTTAACCATTTTCCCAAAGAGCGAACAGTTACCCATTGTTGCGAAATCCTTTCAGACGGTAATCCAATCACTATCTTTCCAAAGCTATCCGCCGTCTACTGGAACAGCCCAAAGAAGTCCCAACCCCAAATCGCTCAGGCTCTCAAGAATCTCATCAATCAGCTACCTCCAAAATCTTGGCCCCAAATTGATCAGGAACTTCGTAACGAACTCTCCGCGCTTCAATACCAAGTCACCAATATTGGCCTAGATCACTCCTCTCCAACGATCGATTCATCTCTAAGGATCCTAATTGGTCTCTGCCATCCCAACGGGCACATCAGAGAGGGAACCATCAAATCGATCTCGTCAGCAGATTCAAAGTTCATCATCCAGCTTCTCCTCTTACGGACCAATGATTGGGTTGCCCCTGTCGCTTCGGCAGCAAAAATGAAAGCCTCTCAACTGCTCTCCGCCAACAGCGCAGAACATCTCGAAAGTCTTCTTGAAACCTTCTCAATCGTCCGGCGTTCAACTCGCCACCAAGCACAAAAATCTCTCAACACGATCATTGATCTCATCAAAAAAGATCAGGACTGGGCCAACAACCTAAGCCTCATTCTCAACGGCAAAGTTTCAGGATCAGCCAAAAATGCTGCTTCTAAATTTCTTCTCCTTCACCTCAATGAGCTCAACGAACAACAACTTCTGCGTTTCCTCAAGACCGGTTCTCCGAAAGAAATCATCCAACTCCTCAAAGTCTCTCATTCACTCTGCTCAGCCAAACAAACTCTCATCCTCGACACCCTCGAATCGAACTCTTCAGTCCCGGTCCAGAGGTTTCTCCTGCGCCTCCTTGGAACAACTGACAGACGAGATAAAACTCCAGTGTTACTAAAGGCCTTATGCAACCCGTCACGAACAAGCAGACAAATTGCCCGCTTCTATCTCAAACAATGGACCGATATAGACTTCAAACAACACTACCTCGAAGCGCTAGACAAGAAGTCAACCATTCGGAAACATCGCGCGACTTTCTTAGGGCTCCACGAAGTCTCTCCCTCAGCGGCTCATGAACTTGCCTTACTCCCGATCGGTACCGCCGAAGCTCCACTGCTGAACACTTATATCATGGGCTTAGATTTGCAATCTGGAGACATCCCCGAATCTCAAATGATCTCATGGATTTCTTCCCCCATTCTCTCAACCTGCCAAACAATTCTGAAAATAATGATTGAACAAAAGGTTCTTCTTCCAATCAGAGATCTCAAAAACCTAATCGCCAACACAAGCCTCCCCGACCACTCTCGAATTGCCGCAGCCAAAATTGGTTTTCACAAAGAGAGATGGACCTCGATTCAATATCTCATTGAATCGACTTCCCTTCCCGACAAAACCCTCAATACAACTCTCAACCAACTCATTCTTCAATGGTATGACAAACGAAGCAGCTCAGCCATTAACCCTAATCGTGAACAGCTCGAACAAATTCAAAATACTTTCACCACTCATCGATCTTTCCTAAGCGAGGAGAACCTACGAAACTTTGATCATCTCTTAAAGATTCTCAACCACGGGATCCAAAAACATACCAATGGTTCGTATTGATCCATGCTCTTCCTGTAAATTTTTCTCACCAGCAAAAAAATCCACATGCTCCTCTCAATTACCAATACCGGACCCAACGCTACTGATCTCGGCTACCTCCTCCACAAAAATCCCGCCAATATCAACACCTCCAGCCTCTCCTTCGGCCAAGCCACTGTCTTCTACCCTGAAACCGCCGAGGACAAATGCACCGCTACCCTCCTGGTCGAAATCGATCCAGTCTCTCTTGTTCGATCACCCGGCGCCCGTCAATCCGGCTGGGCCCTTGGACAATATGTCAACGACCGACCCTATGCCGCCTCGTCATTTCTCTCCAATGCCATCTCCCGCATCTACGGAACCGCTCTCAACGGAACCTGTCAAAAGCGCCCTGAGCTCACCACCAAACTCCTCAACCTCACCGCTCACCTTCCCACTCTCCCCGCACCCGGGGGTGAGGCCCAAATTGAACGTCTCTTCTCACCTCTACGATACCAGATCACCATCGAATCAACCGATCTAGACCCACGCTTCCCTGACTGGGGCCAAGCAGCACACCGAAACGTAACCCTACAAAAAACGACCACTCTCCAATCACTCCTTCAACACCTCTACGTCCTCATCCCTGCTCTAGACAGACTCAAACACTACTGGGTCGGGCCCGAAGAAATCGAAAAACTCCTAGATAAGGGTTCCGACTGGCTCCAAGATCATCCTGAGCGCGAATGGATCGTATCCCGCTACCTCAAACATCAACGCTCACTGACCCGCGAAGCTCTCAGCCGTCTCGCTCCCGATACCGAAAACCCAGATGATGAAGAGAGTGAACAAGGTCTAAAGGCTCCCTCCCAAAAACTAGAACCCAAGGTGACCCTCCACACCGAGCGCCTCGACTACGTCACAGACCTAATCAAAGACCTCAACCCATCTTCCGTCGTCGACCTTGGCTGCGGCGAAGGCAAGCTCCTCTATCGCCTCCTCAGCAAAACCAAAATTCCTAAGATCACCGGAATGGACGTTGACTCTCGCTCTCTTGCCATCGCACATGAGAAGCTCATCGAACGATCCCGCAAAAAATACGATCAACGCCTTACCCTGATCCAAGGCTCCCTGATCTACCGCGACCAACGGATTGCCAATCATGACGTCGCCACTCTTATCGAAGTCATCGAGCACCTTGACCTCCCTCGGCTCGATGCCCTTTCACGCGTCGTCTTTGAGTGCGCAAAACCTCAACACATCATCATCACCACCCCAAACATCGAATACAATCAACTCTTCGAAGGCATGAAGCCCGGCCAACTCCGCCACCGCGACCATCGCTTCGAGTGGACCCGTCAAGAATTTCAAACATGGGCCAACAACCTTGCTGAAAAACACCAATACCAAGTCAACTTCCAACTTCTCGGCGACGAACACCCCGAACACGGATCTCCGAGCCAACTCGCACACTTCTCCAAGTAAAACGATGAAACTCAACTTTCCAGAACTCTCCCTCATCCTTCTCATCGGGCCCTCCGGATCTGGTAAATCCACCTTTGCCAAAAAACACTTCCTCCCCACCGAAATTGTTTCCTCAGATGTTTGCCGAGGTCTCGTTTCTGACGATGAGAACAACCAACTCGTTTCTGCCGAAGCTTTCTCTCTCCTTAACCATCTTGTCTCCACCAGATTAAAACTTGGCAAACTGACTGTGATCGACGCAACCAACGTCGATCCCGCAGCTCGTAAGGAACTCATCCAAATCGCCCGCCAACACCATTTCCTCCCCGCCGCTATTCTCTTCAAAATCCCCGAAAACATCTGCCATGATCGCAACAAATCACGCCTCGATCGAGACTTTAGCCCGCATGTCATCCGACGCCAATCAGCCATCATGAAGCGAGGCCTTCGTGGACTCAAACGTGAAGGATTCCGCAAAATTCACCACCTCAACTCACCCGAAGAAGTCGATGCCATCGAAGGGATCACTCGCGAACCACTCTGGAACAACAAACGCCACCTCGAAGGCCCCTTCGATATCATCGGAGACGTCCACGGGTGCATCCAAGAACTCCTAGACCTCCTCACCGAACTTGGATACCAAGTCGAAAACGATACCGCTAGCCACGCCAACCGTACTCTCATTTTTGTCGGTGATCTCATCGACCGCGGTCCTGATTCCCCCGCAGTCCTCCGCCTTGTCATGAACTCAGTCAACGCCGGAACCGCACATTGCGTTCCGGGCAACCACGACGTGAAACTCCTCCGCCACCTGAATGGCAAAAACGTTTCCCTTACTCACGGACTAGAGGAAACGATAGCCCAGCTTGATGCCAATCCCATCGACCACCGTGATCTCCAAACTTTCCTCGACAATCTCGTCTCACATCTCGTCTTCGACAACGGCAAACTCGTTGTGGCCCATGCCGGTATCAAAGAAGAAATGATTGGACGCGGCTCCGGTGCAATCCGCGAAATGTGCCTCTACGGCGATACAACCGGAGAGAAGGACGAACACGGACTCCCAATCCGACTCGACTGGGCTGCCGAATACCGGGGGCGGGCTCTCATTGTCTACGGCCACACACCCGTTGCCGACCCACGTTGGCTCAATCGTACAGTCAATATCGATACCGGGTGTCCATTTGGCGGAAAACTCACCGCCCTCCGCTACCCCGAACAAGAAACGATCTCCGTTCCTGCGCACCAAACCTATGTTGAGCCCCCTCGACCGTTCCTTCCCGATCCCGATGGCCTCTCTCCTCAACAACACCTCGACACTCTTCTAGATATCGCCGACGTCTCCGGACGCCGAATTCTCGAAACCAGATACCTCCACAACCTCACGATTCGTGAAGAAAATGCCATCACAGCCCTAGAGGTCATGAGCCGATTCGCCATCGATCCTCGCTGGCTGATTCACCTACCACCTACGATGTCCCCTTGCGCCACCAGTCCTCAACCAGAATGGCTTGAACGACCCGAAGAAGCCTTCGCCTACTTTCAAGGCGTTGGAGAGACTCAACTCATCTGCGAAGAAAAGCACATGGGGTCCCGCGCTATTATCACGATCACTAGAGATCCAGAAACTTCCCGTACTCGGTTCGGAATTCCAGACGGCACCACTGGCGTGATCCACACCCGCACCGGTCGCCCTTTTTTCAAAGACCAGGAATTCACAGACCAAATCCTCCAACGTCTGCGAACTGCACTCAACCAAGCAAACTTCTGGGACACTCATCAAACCAACTGGGCTTGCCTCGACTGCGAAATCATGCCTTGG
The DNA here is from genome assembly GCA_020627645.1 of Akkermansiaceae bacterium. Lineage (GTDB taxonomy): Bacteria > Verrucomicrobiota > Verrucomicrobiia > Verrucomicrobiales > Akkermansiaceae > SW10. The sequence goes on along the minus strand of JAHDGN010000009.1, from coordinate 12,602 downwards.
TCTGCCAAAGCTCGTGATCTTCTAACGACACAGTATGCACCCGTCGGTGCCGCTGGAGAACTCTTCACCTCAACGGCCCAAAAATTGCTCGATCAGACACATCATCCGGACCTAGAGGAACTCAAGACTCGCATACAATCCAAACATCAAAACATCACCAATTTCCGAGCCGCCTACCAACCCTACTGCTGGGACACCCTATCGATCGATGATTACAAAATCGCTCCGTTCCATCTTCTCGCCACCGAGGGCCAAGTCCATACCGACAAAACCAACCAATGGCACATGACCCTCGGCCAACAACTCTCAGAAGCTGATCCCCAACTCTTCCAAAAAATTCAAATCCAAGTCGTAGATCTTAACGACAACAGCTCTGTCACCTCCACCATCAACTGGTGGGAAAATCTCACCGCCAACGGAGGCGAAGGCATGGTCGTCAAAACCAAAACCTTCCTCACTAAGGGAAACCGCGGCCTGCTTCAACCCGCCATCAAATGTCGTGGCAAAGAATATCTCCGCATCATCTACGGTCCTGACTATCTCGAAGATAAAAACCTCAAACGCCTCAAACAGCGTGGCCTCAAAACCAAACAATCTCTTGCCCTACGTGAATACGCCCTTGGGCTCGAAGCCCTTCACCGCTTTGTCGAACGCGCTCCTCTCCGCAGCGTCCACGAATGCGTTTTTGCCGTCCTCGCTCTCGAATCCGAACCAGTGGACCCCAGACTATAGCAACAAAGTACTTTAGTCACTTTCTTCAGTCATTCATCGATCAACAACTATGCTCCAACTCTCAGGAAAAAACGGCGGAGGCCAAATTCTCCGCACCTCTCTCACTCTCTCCGCGATCACCGGGCAACCCTTTCGCCTCAGGGACATCCGTGCCTCTCGCTCAAAACCAGGGCTCGCACGACAGCACCTCACCTGCGTGAGAGCCATGGCCGAAATCTCTAACGGCTCTGTCAGTGGCGACGAGATCGGCTCAACGGAAATAGTCTTTCACCCCGGCAAAGTATCCGGAGGAAACTATCACTTCGCCATTGGCACCGCTGGCAGCACCACCCTCCTCGCACAGACTCTTCTTCCCGCCCTGTGGCAGGCTGAAAATTCTAGTACCCTCACATTGACTGGAGGAACCCACAACCCCATGGCACCTCCGCTCGATTTTCTAACTCGTACGTTCTTCCCAGTTCTCACCACCATGGGCATTTCTATCGAGACTGAACTCCGCCGCTATGGGTTCATCCCTGCCGGAGGAGGCGAAATCTTCTTTCGGTTCTGTGGCAATCAAAAACTACAGCCCATTTCGATTCTCGAGCGAGGGGACCTCATAGGGCAACAAATCCACTGCATTTCCGCACATCTCGATGGTTCGATCGCTGATCGAGAAACAGCCGCCCTTTGCAAACTTCTCGATTGGCACAAAAACACGATTCTAGCAAACCACACCCAAGATGCCGATTGCCAAGGCAATACGCTTTCAGCCGAAATTGCCTATAAAAACATCACCGAACGAGTCACCACTTTTGGTGAACGAGGTAAATCCTCCGAGCGAGTCGCTGCCGAAGTCGCCAAGAACATTCAAAACTACCTTTCCAGCGGTGCTGTCGTCGGCAGACACCTAGCCGACCAACTCCTCATCCCGATGGCTCTTGCCGGCAACAGCCAATTCCAAACCTCTGCCACCACCAACCACATCAAAACAAACATCCAAACCATCGAATCTTTCCTCCCCGTCAAATTCCACCACGAACCCACAGAGCGGGGCTGCCAAATCATCTCCAGTTCCGAATCTCAAAACCAGGCCCCACCCCTGAAAGATTGAATTGTCCGCAATCAGTAATACCATTGTCTTCCGGCATTCATGAAATTCATCGCTCCAGTCTTAGCCATTCTAGCTCTCCTTAGTTTCCTGACTCAAGCGAAGGACAAGAAAGGAACCAGCTCCAACTACTGGGCTTACCAATCTGTCCAAAAAATCACCCCCCCCAATATTCAGCACCCATTCATCAAAAACCCGATTGATGCCTTCATCCTCCACGAACTCCAAAAAAAAGGGATTCAGCCGAATCAACCCGCCACCCTCCCCCAACTCCAGAGACGACTTTCCTACGATCTCACCGGACTCCCACCCAAACCCACCAATCTCGCCTGGAAAGAACTAGTCGATCATTACCTCAACTCCTCACACTTCGGTGAAAAATTTGCCTCCCATTGGCTAGACCTCGTCCGCTATGCCGAAACCAACGGATTCGAACGGGATTCCAATAAACCCTACATCTGGCGCTACCGTGATTACATCATCAGGGCCTTCAACGCCGATAAACCATACAACCAGCTCATCCTCGAGCAACTTGCTGGCGACCAAATCCCCAACGGAACTCTCGATTCACACATCGCCACTGGCTTCATGGCCCTCATGCAACGTGACGATGAACCAGCAGATGGCCCTCAAGCTCACGCCGACGCGATCGGTGAAATTGTCGACGTCGCTGGCGAAGCATTTCTTGGAACCACCATGGCCTGCGCGAAATGCCATGATCACAAAGGCGATCCCATCTCACAAGCAGACTACTTCTCCATGATGGCTTTCTTCGACGGCATCCAACCTGATCTCCTCAAGAAATCGAACAAAGTCTGGACCGACCCCAAGATTATTGCGGATCACGACCAAAAACGCCAAGAAGTCCATCAAGAGATCGAAGCCCTCTGGAAAACGATCGACCAAACCAAGCTTCACCCCTTCCTCAAGAAATCACCAGACCCCAAACCTCTCTCCACTCCTTGGACCAAACTACCAGCTCTTCCGGAGAACCCTTCCTGGTCCCTTCCCTCATTCGATGCTCCAGCACACGGGTTTTCTTCCAAAAAGAAATGGAAACCTCGCCAGCCGCTCACCCTTCGTGCCGAGTTTGGTCTCACTCAAATCCCCTCACACCTTTTGATCTATCTCGAAAACCATCAACTCAACAAACTCGAAATCTACCTCAACGGCACCCCCATCCACCAAGGCGTCCCTCAAAAAATCAACAACCGCTACTTCATCCCTCTTCCATCGACCGAACTCACGACCGGCAAAAACGTCATCGGTCTCATCACACAATCTAAACGACCTAAACTCAATATCCAACTCACCCGAGCCCCCCTCCACCAACTTCATCCAAACCAACTCGCCACGATCCACCCGAAAGTGATCACCTCCACCTACGGTCCAGAATTTGCTCAAAAAATGCGGCCCCTTCAGCTCCGACGCCAAAAACTCAACAAACCCCTTCAAGGGCTTCCCTATCTCGCCATCAACGAAAACTCAAAAATTGACCCTCCCCGAATCCACAAACGTGGAAACGTCCACGCTCAGGGAAAGGAAGTCCCGATCGCTTTCCCCGCCGTCCTTGACCCTCATGGACAAACCCCAGAACGCACCCGCCTCGCTCTGGCCCAATGGATGACAAGCCCCCAAAACCCCCTCACCGCCCGCGTCTGGGTTAATCGACTCTGGCAATACTGCTTCTCTAAAGGACTCGTCGATACCGCCAACGATTTTGGAACACTCGGCACCGGAGTCTCCAACCAAGCACTACTCGATTACCTCGCCAACGAACTGATCGAAAACAACTGGTCCACCAAGCACATTCTCCGGCTCATCCTCAACTCGTCCACCTACCAACTCTCAACCACTGGGAAAAACAACCTCGACCCAACCAACAAACTCCACTGGCGACAAAACCCGCGACGCTTAACCGCCGAAGAGATCTGGGACACCTTCCTCACCCTCACCAACCAACTCAATCTCAAACAGGGAGGGCCACCTGTCCGCCCCAAAATGCCAGATGCTGTCCTCGCGACTTCTTCCAGACCCCGACAAGTCTGGCCGCCTACCCCCGAAAAAGAAGCTCACCGCAGAGCCGTCTACATCCACGTCAAACGCTCCATCCAACTCCCCATCCTCGCCAACTTCGACGCCCCTCAACGAGACATTTCATGCCCCACCCGCTTCGCCACCACCGTGCCCACCCAATCACTCACGATGATCAATAGCGAGCGCATGAATCAATTTGCCGATCGCTTCGCCTCACGACTCCAAGGCGACCAACTACCTCATAAAATCTCCCATGCTTTCCAACTCGCCACCTCCAGAAAAATCACCGAACCTGAGAAACAACAGCTTCTTAAACTCGCCAGCGACCTCCAACAAAACCACAACGTCCCCAAAAACCAAATCCTTCCCCGCCTCTGCCTCCTGATCCTCAACCTTAACGAAACCATCTACCTCGACTAGAAAGAGCCATTTTAAGATGAAAGACTTCTGTGGAAACACCAACCGCCGCGAATTCCTCCACACCGTTGGAGGCGGCTTTACCTCGCTCGCCCTCACCTCCATGCTCGCCCGTGCCGGCGACCTCGGCACCCTTCGCCAAAAAGACCACCAGCCCAAGGCCAAATCCGTCATTTTCCTCTTCATGTATGGCGGCCCCTCCCACATCGACACCTTCGACCACAAACCCAAGATGAAAGGTCTCGACGGCAAAACCGTCGCAGTCAAAACCTTTGGACGCGGAGGCAAAAAAAACCAAGGCCGCATCGTCGAACCCAAATGGAACTTCAAACCATATGGCCAGTGCGGAAAAATGGTCTCCGATCTATTCCCTCACGTTGGTGAATGCGTCGATGATATCGCCTTTATCCACTCCCTCACCGCCGATTCGCCCATCCATGGCTCCGCCATGCTCATGATGAATTCTGGCTCACTTCTTTCCGGAAAACCATCTCTTGGCTCGTGGGTCAACTATGGCCTCGGCAACCCCAACGAAAACCTCCCTGGCTACGTCGTCATGCTCGACAAAACCGGTGGACCGATCTCTGGCGCCAAAAATTGGTCCTCCGGCTACATGCCCGCCAATTTTCAAGGCACCGTCCTCCGCTCAAAAGGCGATCCCATCCTCGACCTCCAACACGCAAGAGGAATGGCGCGCGACGAACAATATCGCATCATCCAATCCCTGAACCAGCTCAACAGCGGTCACCTCGCTTCCCGGATTCATAACAGCAATCTGCAAGCTCGCATCGATTCGTTTGAACTCGCCTACAAGATGCAATCTGCCGCGCCCGAAGCCATCGACATCTCCAAAGAATCTCAAGCCACCAAAGAACTCTACGGACTCGACCAAAAGCGAACTGAAGACTTCGGCAAAAAATGTCTCCTCGCCCGACGCCTCGTCGAACGTGGTGTTCCCTTCATTCAACTCTATTCTGGCGGCGCTCACAACGACGATAACTGGGACGCCCATGGCGATCTCGAACACAACCACAACAAACACGCCGGCAACACCGACAAACCCATCGCCGGCCTACTCAAAGACCTTAAACAACGAGGACTGTTAGACGAAACCCTCGTCGTCTGGGGCGGAGAATTTGGACGCCAACCCACCGCCGAATACGCCAAAGGTACCGGCCGAGACCACAACTCCGCTGGCTTCACCATGTGGATGGCCGGGGGCGGCATCAAAGGCGGCATCAGCATCGGCCAAACCGACGAACTAGGATCCGCCGCTGTCGAAGAAGAACTCAAGGTCAAAAATCTCCACGCCACCATCCTCCATCAACTCGGATTCGACCCAAACGAACTCTTCTTCCAGCACGCTGGCCTCAACGAAAAGCTCGTTGGTGTCGAAGGAGCGGATCCTATCCACCAAATCATCGCATAAAAAAGGCGGGCATTTCTGCCCGCCATCAAAAACTCAGCGACGATCGGCTTTGTCTGGAGCCTTCACCTCTTGCGATGCAAGAAAAAGGCCAAACCAACCAAGCCCAACAAAGCAGAAGATGGCTCCGGAATTGGCACGATTGCAGCACCATCTATCGACAAACGAAAAGTCGTCCCAGCAGCAAGCCCATCCTCTCCAACCACATAGGTCCAGGAAAGCTCCGACCAACCAGTATTTGTGTCAAAATTCGGCCCTGAACTCGGGTTCGGATGGGCAGTCGGCGACTTCTACAATGAACCCGTACTCCTCCTCAAGGTGGCATGGGGCGGCAAAAGCCTCGCTGTCGATTATCGTCCACCAAGTGCGGTCGCAGCACGAGGAGGGGATGTTGATCCATACTATGACGGGATGATCGCATACATCCGAGAGGCTCTCAACAATCTTGGCACAGAATTTCCTGAATGGGATGGACTTGGATACGAAATCGCAGGGTTTGGTTGGCACCAAGGATGGAACGACGGAGGTTCACAAACCTTTGTTGACGAGTACGAAGCAAATCTCACAGATCTCATCAACGACATTCGAAACGAATTCGGAAAACCAACTCTCCCCATCTCCATCGCCAACAGTGGAATCGGAGGCCTTGCGAACACCAACGTAAGACGAGTCGGTATCATGGAGGCTCAGCTTACAGTTGCTGACCCCATCAAACACCCCGAATTTGAAGGCACAGTCTTCACGGCCGAAACCCGTGGATTCTGGAGAGAAGTCACTGACTCACCCATCGACCAAAATTTCCACTGGCATCAAAATGGCGAAACCTACTGGCTGATCGGTGATGCCATGGGCGACGGAATGGTCAACCTCCTCAGTAATCCATAAAACTAAGAAAATACACCAACCTCAGGAGACGCTGAAATCTCCTGGGTTTTTTTGCCCAAAATTTCGTCTTATCGATTCCCATCTCCCGATCTTTCTCACATACTCTGCCCATGGTTCAGATCTACCACTACCCTCATTGAGGCTCCTCCAAAAACGCCTTGGCGGTCGCCGAGGAACTTGGAGTCGAACATGAAGTCATCCTCTACATCAAGACTCCCCCTGACGAAAAAGCACTCCGCAAAATCGTCAACGCCATCGAAGATCCAGTTGAGGACCTCGTCCGCAAAGATTCCAAATTCAAAAAACTCGAATTAAATCCAGAGGACTTCGTCAACAACCCAGACGCAGTCGTGGATATTTTGGTCAAACACAAACAACTCCTTCAGCGGCCTGTCCTCCTCAAAGGAAAGAAAGCCATCATCGGTCGGCCAAAATCCCGTATTATCGAATTCCTCTCCCGATAAACGAACGCTAGTTTCCAACCAAGCGGCCTCGGTGATTTCCAAAAGACCCATCGGCACAACCTCACTTATCGCCCTAAAAATCCAAATAAATCTCAGTCCTCCGATTCGCTCTTCTTCCCTGCGGGTCATCCTCACCGTCTCCCCGCTCGTTCGGTCGCCTTGGCCTCGTCTCCCCCTCCGCCTTCGTCACAATCTGGGATCGGGGCACTCCTACTCTTAACAAATAACTAGCCACAGCTCTCGCCCTCCGGCCCGACAAACCCTCATTGTATTGATCACTCCCCAACGCATCCGTGTGACCAGAAACTGTCAATTTTTTACCCGAATCTAACTTCAATAACCCAGCCACCACATCGAGCTGCTTCTCTGTCCGACGAGTTAATCCATCCTCATCAAAACCAAAGTAAAGGATCAACGTGTCTCCCCCCTGTGGATTCTTCACCAAGGGCGTAAAGTGAACATCTCCACCACCCACCCTCTCCGCATAAGCACCTAATAAAGAATCTAAACTCACTTCATTCACCTTCCAATGAGTTCCCACTTTCCGCAGATTCAAACCTAGATCCAACGCTTTCCCTCCCCCTTCCGGTACGACGTAAGCAACGACCCCCGCCACCCGCTCTCGATCAAACATCACCCGGACAGGCTTCTGACCCCGCAATCCATACCTTCCCTCCTCAAAAACAATAAAGAGCCCCGCAATTTTTGCATCCGTCACCGCTGTCCGGTCAACCAGCCCCCTCGCCTCATCAAAACGCCCATTCATCACTGCGTTCAAAAATCCTTTTGCCACCTTTACTGATCCCGAATCCCCATCTTCCACTCTGATTTCATGATCTGCCTCATTGATCTCATTTGAATCAGCAACGCCCAATGGACCCGCATCCTCCAACCCCAAATCTCCAACTCCAGGTAGCTCCAACTCACTCAAACTCTCCTCCAAGCCCTTCGCTAAATCATCTTCATTCAAACCCGACTCCCCCATCTCCACAACTCCACCCTCTACCTCATCCAATTCGTTTCCCCCCTCATCACCTGTCTCCTCCACGACATGATTTTTCTTCGCTTGCGTCCCCCCTCCACTCTTCATGATGAATACTCCTCCCCCTACCAGCGAGGCAACAACGACGCCAACGACCAAAAAAACCCCAAACTTCGACCCTCCTTCATCATATTCGTAAGTGCTCATCGCCCCAACAGTCTAATCATTTTAATCTCCCATCAAAATCTCCGTTTCAAAAATTCGATTCCTCCGGCTAAACGAAACTCTGACCCGTTCTCCAGCCCCGTCCATTCTCACATAAAAATCCCAGTCAAGGGCGACCCGCTCTCGGTCCACGGCCAAAATCAGATCCCCACGTCTCAAACCAGCTTCCTCCGCCAAACCGCCCTCGACTAAATGCTCCACCATCACCCCCTGCCCCGCAAAGCGACCAGTCAAATTCCGCACCTTAATCCCAACCCTCTTTTTAATCATTTCAATCTCCGCCGCTCGTTCGCTCAACAATCGGCTAGGCACCACCGCGTTCGAATCCCCAACTCTGGGGCGCAAGATCACCATCTTGCCCTCACTCGACCTCCAAACCTTCAAGACCAATTCCTCTCCAATTGGAGATCTCTGAACCCAATTCAAAAAAATGTCAGGCTTTGTCACCATCTTCCCATTCATACTCAGCACCACATCCTGTGGCTGCAACCCAGCCTCGAATGCCGGCGAACCCGAAGCCACATCCCAAACCAATACTCCGCCCCCGGCATGACCCAAGACCTTACGGAAATAATCATTCATCTCACGCAAATTAACACCCAAATACCCATAAACCGGACGCCCCTTCTGTAAAATATGCCTTAGCGTTCGCTCCACATCATTCGACGGGATCGAAAAACCAATCCCATCAAATCCAGGATTCTCTCGATCCTTCGTATAAATCGACGCATTGATGCCAATAATCTCTCCGACATGATTCAACAACGGCCCACCTGAATTCCCTGGATTAATCGCCGCATCCGTCTGAAACACATCTGGCTGGTCATCAGACAAAGATCGGTCTCTCGCCGAAATTCTCCCTACCGTCACAGATTCTCCAATTCCAAACGGATTCCCAACCGCAATTGCCAACTGACCAACTTTCACCTGATCTGAATCTCCAAAACTCAAACAGGGAAACTCTTCCCCCACCTTTCCTCCCTCAATACGCAAAACAGCAATATCCAAAAGCTGATCCGAACTAATCAAAGTCGCTGGCAATTTTCTTCCCCCATGCAAAGTGACCTCAATCCCTCGCTGACCCTCAATCACATGATGGTTCGTCACCACATGCCCCTCCTTTGTCACAATGACCCCTGATCCCAATCCCGGCCGAATTTGGCGCCTCTCGTACAGTCTTCCAAATTGATCCTTAAATGGCTCTCTCGTCAGGATCTTTGTATCGATACTGACCACCGCAGGCGTCACCCGCTCCACTAACCTCACCATATCATCGTTCACTTGAGCCAATGATGGAACCTCACTCAAATCAATCGCGGGCCCATCCGCAAACGTTGCTTTTTCAGGGACAAACCGATGACTTACCCCCTTGAACTGAAAAATCGAAGGATGTCCACGCAGAACCCGATACGCCTGAACCGCCAGCAACGCCAACGCAAACACTCCAACCAACAAAACCGCCCTCTTCACAATATGGTTCATTTTTCTCTAATAGGAAACACCCTCCCCCTGTTTTGTTCAATCCTTGTCAAGGTGCCCATCAAAAATATTCACAATTTTTCCTAACAAAAATCTCTCCCATACGTCTTTACATCAGAGAGTGCGGGATACCGGCTCCAAAATCTTAAAAAGATTCAACACTGCTTGCCCTTCACTGGAAAAAATTAAAGACACACCTCATCCAACCAATCCGCAAACTGGGCAAATAGTGGATACACCCGAAAGCCGTCCTTCATCTGAAGGGCGGTTCTTTCTTTTCCCCAAGACCCCAAGATCATTCCACACTCCGCGCCACCAACCACAACCAATCCGATAGCCGATTCAACAAGACCCTCATCTCCCTTGAAGCAACAGCCGCATCAACATCCCAAACTCTGCGCTCTGCGCGCCTCGCAACCGTGCGCACCATATGTAGACGAGCCGCCAACTCCCCACCCTCAACCCCAGGCCTCAGCCAACCTCGAAAACCACCCTCGCTCCTCTCCAACTCCTCACACCAACTCTCCACTTCATCAATCTCTCCGATCCCAACCCTCCCGAAGCCAGCCTTCTTGTATTTCTCCTCAAACCCTTCTGGCATCGCCACCTCTCCCATTAACGTCACCAACCAACTCTGTACCCTATCAATCTGGACCGCCAAATCACCATTCACCATCACTCGAGCAAAGCCCAAAAATGCATTGAGCTCGTCCACTACCCCCAGAGCCTCAACCTGAACCGCCCCCTTCTTCACCTTCACCCCGAATAATAACTCCGTTGTCCCCTCGTCACCCCGCTTTGTCGTAATGCTCATCTCCCCTAAAAAAAGAACTCCCCTCAGAAATCACAACCCCTAAAGTCGCCCAACGAAAACTCAAACCAACAACTGACGTATCCTAAAACCATGACACTCCGCAAAACCCTCTTATTTCTCATCACCACCCTCAGCATTCTTCAAGCCCAACACCCCGTGCCCAAAAACGAAAACGCCTGGCTCACTTTCGAAGGCCAAAACGGCCCCGGTAAAGGAAAACACATCGTTCTTATCGCTGCCGACCAAGAATACCGCAGCGAACAAGCCATGCCCATGCTCGCACGCCTTCTCTCCACTCACCATGGATTCCACACCACCGTCCTCTTTGCTGTCAACAAAGAGGGACTCGTTGATCCCACTCTCCCCGTCTACCCCAAAAAAGGAGAAGAAGCTCAATTCCAAAAACACAACATCCCAGGACTAGAACACCTCGCCAAGGCCGACGCAGTCATCTTCTTTCACCGTCTCCTCTCCCTTCCCGATGATCAGCTAGAACACATCGTCAACTTTCTAGACTCCGGTAAACCCTTCACCCTCCTCCGTACCGCCAACCACGGATTTCGTGGCCCCCTCCCCTACAAAGGCAAAAAAATCCACTTCGGCGACATCGTCGGGGGAGCCTTCCGCAAACACCACGGCCGATGGCAAGCCGACTCCACTCGCGGCATCATCATTCCCGAAAATAAGAACCACCCAATCCTTACCGGAGTGACAGACATCTGGGGCCCCACAGATGTCTACCGAACCTACCCCGAAGACGGCTCACTTCCCGAAGGGTGCACACCCCTCGTCCTGGGACAACCCCTTGTTGGTCGGAAAAAAGACGACGCACCCAACACTAAAAAAATCCCCCTCCCGGTGGTCTGGACCACCCACTGGGAAACCACAACCGGAAAAAAATCACGAATTCTCCATTCCACCATGGGCAGCGCCAAAGACCTCCAATCCGAAGGACTTCGCCGCCTCGTCGTAAACAGCCTTTACTGGGGACTGAAAATGGAAGACCAAATCAAAGCAAACTCCTCCGTCGACATCGTCGGTGAATACAAACCCCTCTCAAGTGGCTTCAGCTACGAAAAAATTGGCGTCAAACCCCAAAAACCCACGACCTACGTCAAATAGAAGAGAAGTAACGAATCTTTAAAAACCAATAACCTATCACAAACAAAACTCATGCCTACTCGTCGCCACTTCCTAACCACGACCGCCCTCGCATCTGCTGCTCTCGGCCAAAACACCAAACCCACCCCAAAAGAGCCCCTCTTTAAAATATCGCTCGCCCAATGGTCCAACCACCGGACCATCAAAGCTGGCAAAATGAAGGTTCTCGACTGGCCTGCCTACGCCGCAAATACCCATCAAATCCACGCCCTAGAATACGTCACCCACTTCTTCAAAGACAAAGCCCAAGACAAAACCTTCCTCACTGAGCTCAAGAAGCGAACCACCGACCTCAATTCCAAAAATGTCCTCCTCATGGTCGATGGAGAAGGCCAAATCGCCGCAAATAGCGAAACCGCCCGACAAAAAACCGTCGATAACCACAAAAAATGGGTCGAAGCTGCCAAATTCCTAGGCTGCCACTCTATCAGAATCAACTGCTACGGCGAAGGACCTGACGACAAAACCATCGCCAGCAACGCCATCAAAGGACTGACTTCCCTCTCCAACTTCGCCAAAGACCACAACATCAACATCATCGTCGAAAATCATGGCGGCCTCTCCTCCAACGGCAAATGGATGGCCGACGTCCTCAAACAAGTTAAACTTCCCAACTGTGGCTCACTCCCTGACTTCGGCAACTTCTTCGACTACGACCGATATCAAGGCATCAAAGACCTCATGCCCTACGCCAAAGGCGTTTCCGCTAAGTCCAACAACTTTGACAAAAATGGGGAAGAAACCGAAACCGATTTCCTCAAAGCCCTCAAGATCGTTCTCAAACACGGTTACCGAGGATATGTTGGTATCGAACTCGGAAAGTCAAAACACCCCGAAGACGAAGGAATCAAACTCACCAAAACCCTCCTCGAAAACTGCCGCACCAAACT
>JAHDGN010000362.1 GCA_020627645.1 Akkermansiaceae bacterium | reverse complement strand
AGGAAATCCGTTGAGATGGGGGCGAGGATTCTTTCGATCAGTTCATCCTGATCTCCCTCTTCTTCGTTCATTGGAGGGAGGATGATGGGTCTGATGTTTTTTTTCACGTAGTATGGTTGAAGGCGGTGCAAGAACCTCAAATCGAAGATTTTTTCATGAGTCGTCCAGACGTAGAAGTCTTCGTAGTAGTCCTTTAGGAAACTCATGGTTTGACCAAACCAAATCAGGTCATCGTTTCTGTGATCATCCTCAGTGTGGACAAAGTGGATAAAAGTTTTGAGACAAGGGATTTCTGGAGAATCAGCGATGTCCTCACTATCTGGGAGTGACCCCGATTCAATCCACGAAAAGAGAGAATGAACAAACAGAGAAGAAATGTTCAGGGTGAGGGAAGAGATGGAAGAATTTTCCATGAGCCCAGAACCAATCATTTGATCCCAGTATTTTCCTTCGAAATGGAGTGGATGTTCTGTATTCCCGAGGTTCATGAATGACGGAACATCATGAGCTGGGTCAATGAGGGCACATTCTGTTTTCGCGACATGCTTCGTCAAGAAGTCGGTGAATTTCTCACATGCAAAATCTTTTCCGTCGTGGTCACGACGGTTGATGAAGAGATGGAGTCTTTTGATCAGGTGTTGTTCAGGCATCTACAATCGTTCTAAATAGCGCACTATACCGCGCTAACGGTGGGAGCCAAGGCTCATTAACGTGGGTCGTGCCCATCGACCGCCACGAGAAAATCATCAAACGCGTGGTGGCGTATCTGAGCCAAGAGCGTAAGCGGCAGAAAATCTCGATGTATCGATTGGCTCGAATGGCCAAGATCGGGGACCGCACGATTTCTAAAATCGAGAAAGGGGACCAAAGTCCGACTCTCTACATTCTGCTCAAAATGGCGACTGCTCTGAATGTGTCTATCGGGTCCAAATTAGAGGAGATCGAGATCAAGGAGTTTCGTAGAAAGTCCAAAAAGTCCTCCTGATTTTTTTGGGGGCCAAAAACCGTAAGGCGTTTTAAGGCGTGTCTCTGCAATGAACTTTCGTGCCGAAACTTCATATCTCAAAATAGACAGGCAAGACCCTAAGCACTTCGTGCTTATGATTTTGGTTCAAAACGTTTGGCGTTTTAAGGCTTTTATCGACCTTTTTTGGGAGGGAAAATTCCCTCTCAGAGCCCCAAAAACGGCTGGAGGGCACGGAAAGGGCTCAAAAAAGGAGTGAGGTTGCGAAAAGGTAGTCAAAAGGTTTCAAAAAGGTTGTCAAAAGGGTGACAGGCCCCTTAAGGAGACTTAAAACGCCTTAAAATTTTGACCTCATCAGAATTTGAGGACAAGATGAAATCCATGCCGAGAGTATCTGTTTATGAGCGTTACGCAGAGCAGATTCGCTACCTTAAAGCGCGTGAATGTCACAATGTTGAGGTCTGGGAATTTTTGGATCGCCAAGGGGTGAAAGGAACAAGAGACGCGCTCCAAAAATTCATCAAAAGAAAAAATTGGCCCTCTCCAGATGAAGAAATTCTCCGGCGTTATCAGCAAGTTCCAGAGAACCCTTTTGACGTGCTGAATCGAATTTCTGGGAGCGGAATGAGACCGGTTTTTTCGGCGGAATCGGAGCCTCAAACAGAAGAGCAATCGAAGGATTTAGATTCTGAATCGCAAAGAGTAGAAACACGCGAGGAAAGGCTCAAACGAGCTCGCGAAAAAATAGCGGCACGTAAAGCGGAGAGAGCGGAGAGAGCGAATAAGGAGGAATCCGTTGAAGAGCGGAGGGCTCGTTTTGATGCGATTGCTGACCAAGAGCGTCTTAAAAACCTGATCAAATTCAACGGTGAAGAAGAAGGGCGTCGGATGTTTGAGGATGAGAAAAAAAGGGAGCGTGACTTTCAGAATCGAAATTCAAAGAGCTGAAAACGATTGTCGTGAGGGAAGAAATGACCAATTCCCTCAGCAAGATTGCTTGAGAACGGGGGTTCGAACGCTCCAGGATGAGCGCGGACACGTCAGAAACTGACCTACGCGCTCCGTTCCAGATAAAAATCAGCATAACTCCACGTCGGGCAAGCCGACGTTACGGCCCTCCTTCGTCAGGCACTTATATGATTTATTCTCTGGATCTCCGCTCTTCAGCCAGTGGAGGGTTTGGATCACTCCTCGGAAGAGGAGTGGGTGAAGACCCCCTCAAGTAAACTTCCTTGAACTGGAGTTTCTCAGTGAGGGTGGATTTTGAATGGTTCCAAATCGGGGAGAAGTGCCTTGCTTGGGGAGCTGGTATAAGTTCCGTCTTCTTTCCAGGATTTTGATTGCAGGTAAGGGGTGTGGGAAGCGATGAGCGTGACCAAATCGTCGTGTGGAATCAAAAACCACATTTCTCGGAAGGGAAAACAGAGGTGGAGTTCTTTGCCTTGGTATTTCTTGGAAATATGGAGGCGTGATTTGAGTTGGACCCGTAAGGTGACAATCCCATCGAAATGACAAGCGAGGAAATCGGCTCCGTTCCAGTCGTCGCTTAGTTTGATGCACGTGAACCCAAAATCAGCGAGAATCCCTGATACCTTTTGGAAGTTGTAGGTTTCCTTTTGTCGGGCATTGAGAGAACGGTAGGAAATCCTCTGATAATGCGAAGAGGGGACATGATCCAAATTTTCCATGCCCTATTCATGGCGGAAGGAGATTGGGTGGCTCAAGTGGTTTATCAGGAATTTCGATGTCTTCTATGGTAGACAAGAACAAGCTTCGAATCTTGTCAAAGTGACAATATGGCACTATAGTCTGGCCAAATGCCACCAACTAAAAAAACAGCAAGGACGGTGAAAAAGGTCGCTCGAAAGAAAGTGAGATCCTCGAAAAGGCCCATTGAGGGGGTGATGAGGTCGAAGGGGAAAATCGTGGCAAGGTATGCGACGGGGAAATTTCAATGGGTGGCTTCCACCGGAGAAAAGAAGAGCATTTCTTGGCGCACTACCGTCCTTAATAACCTTCTCGATCAGAAAAGTGATGGTGAGAATCTTACGGTGAAGGACTTGGTAGACCGGTTGGAAAAAGGGTTGGATCGGGAAGCCTTTGATCGTCTCACGGACTTCATCGGCATCACTCCCAAGATGTTTTCTGATAATCTAGGGATTCCATTTCGAACGCTGAACCGTCGCAAAGACGTTTTTAAACCGGAAGAATCCCAAAAGATCTTTCGAGTGGCCTCGGTCTTTCATAAAGCCTTCCAACTTTTTGAGGACTTAGAGAAGGCGCGGAGTTGGTTTCTGAAACCCAAGAAAGCTCTTTTTGGGGAAACACCTCTTGAGTTTTGCAAGACAGACTTGGGGGCAAGAGAAGTCGAGGACTTTATCGGTAAGCTTGAACACGGAGTCTACGTCTAATGGGCCAAACACTTGAAGCTTACCGGATTCTTAAAACCAAATATCTGGACGATGCGTTGAGTGGGGAAGGGGCTCGCTTGCATGGTGGACGATGGAATCCGAAGGGGACAGAAGTTCTCTACCTCTCGGAAAGTCTATCGGCGGCCACTTTAGAAATCCTCGTTCATCTCGAAGATCATGGTACGATTGCTGAGTTGTTTTCCTTTGTTAGGGTGAGCCTCCCGTCAGATTTGGTAAAAGAGCTGCCCAAAAAACAATGGCCAAAGAATTGGGATTCTATTCCTGCAAGTTCAGGGACTCAAGAAGTTGGAGAGCGATGGGTGAGAGATGGCAAG
>JAHDGN010000361.1 GCA_020627645.1 Akkermansiaceae bacterium | reverse complement strand
AACTAGGAGACCTCCCCGAGCCCAAACCTACCCACAGATTCTGCTGAAGATCCAGAAATTGAAACTAAGATCAATTCATTAGAAGATTCGTTATTGAGAGATCATGCTATACTCGGATACACCCTAACCCTTGCTCGTGAAAAATCAGAACTGGCGCTCCAGTGGGTACATAAAATATCGGAGGGACATGTTAAAGCCGATGCAATAATGACCTTGTGGAAGTTACTCGAAGGTCGTCACTCCCCTAAAAATCCCGATCTATTCCGTCGGATGCTGGATACGAATGTTTCGACCTCAATAAGCGATTTGGTAAGAGACCTGGAGTAATCCCATTTCTAGTTTCAAAATGGCCAAATGACGGAGCAACTTTTAGAATGGGCAGGGCAGCAGGATTGAGTGATGTAGGCAGCCCGACCGACGACTAACGCTGGCACATTCTAGAAAGCTCGAGTTCTCTCAGCTCCGCGAAGCGCTGTCGCAAAAACTTCAAAAAACATTACACCGTTTTGAAACTAGACGGGTATCACGAGGCAAGATAAAAAAATAGAGGCACAGAGAGTGCGTTCTTGAACTTAACGAACAAATTGCACCTCCGAAACATCCGCCACTCCACTAAAGCTAGAGTTGGGTTTTCCTTCTAGCCCATTTTCTTATGAGACGGGAAGTGTGCGGAAGGTTGATCGACAGAAATCAGGAAAAAAACACCGAGCTACTCTCCTCTATTCTTGGCTCACAGATCTCACTCTGAAGAAATAGTGCCCCTTAGCATCTCGTCTCAAAACGATTTGGCCACCCACCCCGTCAACCTGCTGCAGAAGTTCCCAGTCTGTCAAATTGGACGATCCTTCAAGTCGATAGACTTTATTTTTCATTGTCTCGAATTCGATTTGAACCTGCTTGCCTTGAGCTGAAATACTTGGCCAAAACGAATCCTGTAAAGAGGGGCTAGAATCAGCCCCCGTGATCCGTAGATTTTTTTGACCTAGAGAAAGCAAAATCGCTCCCGTTGCTGTCGTCAAAATTCTGGGACCATAAGCGAGATCTGAATTACTATTAGGGCGATCTCTCCCCCAAGGCTGAATGATCAAACCACCATTGTGAGTTTCAGAGAGTACCAAAAAGGTCTTTTGATAATCAAGATAAGCTCTCAACTTCGCCGGATCGTTACTCCGAGCTGCACCCAAAATACTCCAAAACGCACTCAAATTTGAGGAAGCATGACCATCAAATCCATTTCCCGGACCATTCACACACGTATTTGCCGCATGATGACCGAGATACTCCCACGATTTCGGCTGATTGCCAATCAGATGAGCCAACGCCCCCATCCCAACCGGAGCGAGATGAGTCCCAGTTCCCGTAGTGACATACGGCTGTGACGGCTCGGGAGCCATGACATAGAGAGGACTATTTCGAATCACATACCGCATACCCTCTCCAGCCAACTCCGTGAGAACATTGGTGTCTGCCTCCTCGGTAAGCCAATCCGTCGGCTTCCATCGAGGATCACCCTCAAGAGGGTAGGTAATTTCATAATCCCCAATTCCATCCATCCCCGTCGGGGAAATATATCCAGGCCCTCGACCACTCAAACCCTTAGTGGGATCCTTAAGCTTGATGACTGCAGTCCGACGACGAATATCAAAGTGATTCAGATGGTCTGCATTGCCAAATGCGTAGGCAATATTAAGTACATTCGGGCGACTACTGTTCAAGTAATGCTGATGAATATTGTGGTATAAGCGATCATCAACGCCCACCCCAGCCTCCCGAAAAAGACTCATCCCAACCATATGAAGCCCTGAAATCGCCGCTATCGAGGCATAGGGTTTTCTCCCAGCTCGACGAATATGAATCTCCGACCGGTGTGTATAAATGCCATTTCCATTGTGGCACCCCTCAGGCATCGCTTTGGCAAGAGCTTCCATGATTGGCCTTAATCGCTCATCTCTCGTTTTGAGATAATATTCCCCCATCACGATCGAATCAAAACCCCACTGCCACATCTGAAAACCTCCTGACTTCGGATCATATGACCTTCGATAATATTTTTCAATATTTTCACGAATAATCTCATCGTACTTTGAAAGGCCACTTCCCATAAGAGCAAGGAGCTGGTGGGCATGTCCGTGGTGGCTTCCATAAAACTCATTCGCCTTCTTCCAATTTGCCGAACGATAATCCATCACCAAAAAATCACATAATTCTTCGAGCATTCTTTTCGACCGAGGACAGTCATATGGAAAAGTCGGCGCGAAGCGCCCCACTCGTCGTAACTGGATGGTTACCGTTTTCATTGCCCCGCTTCCCCCAGGAAGAATCATCAACCTCAGCCGCCCGTCTCCTCCTTGGCTATCTTCAATATGTTTAGCCAACTCCATCATCGGGCCATCCCACCCTCCACCACCAGGTAGATTTCTCCCAAATCGATGCGACGTCGTGAACTTTTTACCATTTGCCCCCACGACGATATCTCCAACCTGAACAAGCCCTCGGGCGGGCGATTGATTATCTTGAAAAACAAACTTCACCACGATTTGGTCAGCCTGACTTGGATAAATTCGGCCACGAATACCAGTTGGCCCCAAATTCAGAAGCCACCCCTGCCCCCCTAAAGCATCTCGCTGCTCCGTATCATAAAAACTTCGAACCCTCACTCCCCAGGGATAATCGCCCCTCTCCATAATTCCACACAACCGGTCGACACCAGCCAGAACAAACAACAAGATAAATAGCTTCAGTTTCCCCATGATGATTTTGCGTGGAAATAAACGAACAAATCACCGACCCAATTTCAACACGATTTTGATACATTTCTCCGATATCATTTTCAGGAATCAATAGAAGAACAACCAATCATTTATTAAAACGATATAAAAAGAAGCAGTCGATACAGGATTGACTAGCTCCTGATGATTTCGACAAGAACACCCAAACTTCGGCAAAGCCCATGATTGACTCGAGATAGCCTCAATCAAAAAGGGAGGAAGTCCGTTCACCCCAGACAGATTCTTCAAACATCCATCTCGATCAATTGAGCGACATGACTGTCGCCTCAAAAAATTGTCCTCTTATAGCATTTCTTGCACTTCGAAAGTTGTTTCTAATTTTGGACCGGTTTTACCTCTCTTACCTGCAGACGCTCACCTCCATCTTCGTTTCTCACCGTCTCCGCGATAATCAATCGATTCTTCCCCGGTTGAAAACCAACCGCTGATAAGAGTGAATCTTGTGGCAACTTTGAAAGTTCATACCAAGAACGCCCGCCATCTTCTGAACTCAACCATTTTGAACTGAGCTCACCTTTTACCCAGGCCTCCTTATCCTCAATGAAACGAAAAATCATCTGCTCACCTTGAGCAGAAAATTGAACGAAAGCACTCATGTCACCGAATTGATCTCCCTTCGTAATCAAACGTCCCTTGCTCCAGCTTTGCCCTTGATCAAAGCTAGATGCCAAAAGGTAACTCATCGATCGATCCTCATGAGTTTCAACATAGACCATTGACGCTCCTGTCCCCCCGAAAGAATCAGCAACAACAATAGGCAGCCTCTTTCTCCCTGGATTACCAGGAACATCACCTTCAAAGGTCACCGCTCGAGAGTCCCACTCACTTTCATCATCAGACCGAACAAGAAGTTCTAAATCATAATTTTGGTTAAGAATAAAGATCCCCGCCGCAAGCAGCGGGGTATTTAGAAGAGTTCCAGCTGTC
>JAHDGN010000360.1 GCA_020627645.1 Akkermansiaceae bacterium | reverse complement strand
GTCTTCGCCTAAAGGCGAGGGTTTTTCTCCCATTCCCCGACTACAGACAATAAATCAACATCAATTCACTCCATCCGCTTCACCACCGAAGCGGATGAACCCAAAATCTTCCCCCGAGAGAACCGACTACTTTCTCCGAACTCCAACCCGAAACCAAATCCTCGAAGGCTCCTCTCCCTCATACCGAACGACAGCCTGAGTTTTCCCAACACCAGGAGCATGACGAAATGGGATAATGTGAGCCCGGGTTCTACCGTTACTTTGACCACTCTCGAAATAATTTTTCATATCCGTGGTCCACATATAACGAAGCTCTAGATCATTCGAAAAAGCCTCATTTTGAAAATGCTCTAAACTCACCACCTCCACAGCCTCAGTCGTATTCCGCCCAGCCAACTCCCCAACCACAGTCCGGTGCTGATACCTGACCCCTCCATGAGAATCCGCCCGACCCGGATCTGTCCCCAACAAATTCTCAACCCCATTACTCACCCCATCCCCATCAGGATCATCTGCCAACTTCCTCAACGAAGGGTTCGATACAAATTTCTTAACCCATTCATCAAAAGAAACCGAATCGCTAGCAAACAAAGAGGTCAATGGTGGCAAATTTGTCCTCGCTCGAATGACCTCAATTTCAGCTCGAATCAATTCAGCTGAAGGCCCGACCCCAAAACCAGGGTTCATCGACTCCAAATTCCGAGCCGCCTCCTCCAACTGCGGAATCACCTCCTTCGCATGAGCACCATAACTCTCCAACATTCCAATCAACGTTTGTGTCCGCGAACCAATTCCACGGACGTTCTGGTCCTTCAAATAGATCGCAATCCCAATCATTCCCTCTCGAATCCCCCGGTCTGTCAAAAATTGAAGACCGTTTACCCGAACCGCATCAGCAAACATCACCCCGGAATCAGCATATTCCACCGTCGCATCATAAATATCAGGCATCACCTCTTCCAATACCTCTTGAGACAACAAACCATAATACCTTGGCATCAAACTGGCCGTCGCCCCATCCAAATGATGAATACCCTCGCGGAATGCAGCCACTGCCAAAGAAACATCAACTTCTGCCATGACCTCCCTGACGACATTAGAGTCCATCTTCTTAAACAAAACGTCAGCAAGCATCCTCGACTCGAAAGCCCGTGGATCCGAAGGTGATTTCCCTTTCGCCATCAATTGTAAGATTTTTGGAACCGTCGCCTTAGCCGACCGACCAATTCTCGCCAGCGCCTCACTTGCTAAGACTCTTAACCACAAATCACTCGAATCCAAAGCACGCCTCAATGGTTCCACCGCAAATGCAGACCGACTTCCATAGGAAGACAGAGCCTGACAAGCCCCATGCTTTTCGTACAAATCCCCGGTCTCCAACATCGTCACCAACCGTTGCTGAGGAGAACCAAAACGTCTCCTCAGACCTCGAATGGCTCGATTCCTCACCGCCGATGACCAATTACCAACCTTCGCATAAAGCTCATCATCAGTCAGCCCATCAAAATTCGCCTCCGTACCACCTGGCCCCTTAAAAATCAAAACATGCTCACCGTCGGCAATCAACTGAGCAGCTTCAGCCCGAGTCGCCTGAGGAGCAGCCGAAGGCTTCTTCCCAGTCAAATAGATCTTTTTCAAAGGCATCGCATAAGCCAACAAAAAAGCTCCCGTGACATCCCAACCATCAAACTTATCCTTCTTAGGATTTGATGGCCCTTGATGCAAAAACTTCCAGTCCCACCTCCTCGTGAAATCGAAATTCCACCCACCGTAAATTCCCATCCATGCCCCCGTCGCCTCCGGCCCTAATCTAGCAATCCCCGGAATCGCCCACGTCATATTCGTAAAATTCCCCGTATGCCCCAACTCCCTCACCGGACCATAAGATCCCGTCCCAGTTCTCGCCATAAAACGCGTCGCCTCAGCATCATTCAACAAGTCAAATAAAACAGCTGCCATCCCACACTTCCCATTATCATCAAAACGCCCCTGATTCGGAGGATGATCTCCATAAGGAATTGACCCCTTACCAACCATGTCCCTCAAAAACTCCGCATGCCTCCGTACTGCCTCCACGATTCTAGGATCTGACAACCCAGCTCTCCGAGACAATTCTAGCCCGATCCCTAAAGGAATCGCAGCAGCATTCAAAGCACCATAGCCCGTCAACCTCGGGGACCCAGGGGGGGTATAACGATGTCCCCAAGACCCCACGTCACTCTGCCCCTCCGCCGCTCGCAAAGCGATTCTTTCCATCTCTGACCGAAAGGTATTATCACCGGTCGCCAGCTGATACTCCGCCAACATCATTAAGCGATAGCCTTCAAACCACGTTTCACGCGAAAAGCTGACAAACTGAGCCGCCAACCTCCCGACCTCCTTCTTGATCGCAGGACGATAGTTGACCTCCCCGGTCGCCAACAACGCCAAAACATTCAGACAATCCGGAATCAATCCACTTCCACGATAACTTTCCGGGCTGACTCGGCTATGCAAAACAGCTGCACCCCGACGCAAAATCTCACTCGATTTCGGACAATCATAGGGAGCTGTTAAACTATAAGATCCAAGCACCGGAAGTCGAACAACCACATTCGACTGGCTCCCATTCCTCCAACGGATCAACGATAAATTCCCTCCCCCAGCATTTGACTCGGCAATACCAATCGCTGCCGCAAGCTCCTCTCGAGCATTTTCACGAAACATCTGACCTCTAGCCCCCAAAATCACATCACCTTCCTGCAAAACCCCGTCAGAAGGGGAACCGGGATTCACCTCCTTCACATAAATCTGAACAGCACCATAGGTTGTTTGACTCTGAGCATGCATCCACCCATCCGCCCCAATTGGACCTAACGTAAAATCATTGGGCGCGTCCGACGGAATCACTCCCCCATTCGTAAAGTCAGGCCCCGCTCCAAAGCTCTCCATCCAACCCATCCCAATCACAACCGCCCCCACTACAAACGAATTGATCGATATTTTGTGTCGCTTTTTTACCATCATGAAAAAATTGTTTAGGGGTTACAGAAAAATAGAGGGTATTGCATGTAACAACGGTGTGGCTAATTGTCAATTTAAATCCATCTCCTAACTGCTAATTCCCTACTAAACAGCATATTGGAAATCTAACAAACGTCTTAAATCATCTTTTAGATTCTAATCAATCAAACCATCAATCAACATCCTCCAATCAAACCAGAGACACCTCACAAAAAATCAAAACATAGCAAACCAGTTCTACTGGGCCCAAAGGACTATTCATTGATCCTAATTTTGTTCATGAGCTCACTATCTTGCTCTCCGAACATTCACACCCACACCCCATATCCCACACCCTCGCCGCCCCCATCAATCGTCTGGCCCAAGTGGGACCCAACCGACTTCCACCAACATCAAACCAATCATTTCCCAGCCCACCCAAAGCATATCCCAACCAAGGACGGCGAAGTCTCAACTTTTGGCCCCAATGTCGACGGCACAGAACACTTCGTCGTGATGTCCTATCGCGAGCCCAACCCTAAACCAGGCATTCACCAACTCACCATCACCTATCTTCCCGAGTCCATCTTCGCTGGTGAATCACCGCTTTCAGTGAAACATAATACCCTCAGGTCTGGAACACACTCCTGGTCATACAACGCCGATTTATACCGCTCCTCGTACTTCCACCTCCTTCCCTCCACTTCCAAAAAACAACCCAAAGGACTCCTCGTCTACCACACCTCCATCATGCTCCTCT
>JAHDGN010000359.1 GCA_020627645.1 Akkermansiaceae bacterium | reverse complement strand
CAAAACTCTCAACTCGCGCAAAGCGCGCCGGGTGGCGGTCGTAGGGGAATGGCTGGCGTTGTGCGGAGTGGCCAATCCTTCGGCGTTCGTTGTTCGGCGTTAGAACCGGCTCAGACGTCCCGAATCCCAGTCCACCCCCTCCCTTAAGGCCTTAGTGGTGTGGTCTGCGCTTCGCTTGACCCCACCACAGGCCCCACCCTCGGTCAAAATCCTTAGCCCGGCCATCCGTCCTCAAGAGGCTTGCGCCTCTTGAGCCGCAACCATGTCATCAACCATCTCAATCACACGTTGCTGTCGCCGCTTGGGTAGTGCGGCTGCTTGATCAAACGCTTTTTTTAGTTTTCCGGTTGGTCCAGGTTTCCCTTTACCAGATTGCAATCCCAAAAGCTCTTCAACCGAGACCTGATACAGTTTCGCAAGATTCGACAAATGCATTACCGGAAGACGTAAACGGCCAACTTCATACGATGCGTAAACCTGCTGGCTCACTCCAAGATGGTCCGCAATCTCAGACTGCGTGTAATCGACTTCAGTTCGCATTAAGCGAAGCCGCTCACCTAAATCCTTGTGAAATTTTCTGGCCTGTTCGTCTGTCATATCGGACGACGGAGGATAACACTGGTGCATTATTTTTATCGTTTTTGGAATTGTCCTTACAACAATACGGAGTAATACAAAAAGGAGTTAAATTTTACAACACTGACTTGACACCTTTTTGCCATGCCACGCCTTCCTGATGATCTCATCCAACGACTGAAAACTGAAATCCCACTCACTGACCTTTGCCGCGAATACGGAATCGAACTCAAAGGCTCCGGGAAAAATATTCTCGGCAAATGTCCCTTCCATGATGATGACGAGCCCAGTTTTGCGGTCACACCTTCTAAGAATCTTTGGAACTGCCTCGCTGGTTGTGGTGGAGGTGACACCGTTAAACTGGTGATGATGATGGAAAAACTCAGCTTCCGTCATGCCGCCGAAAAACTCGCGATGCGGATTGGGGTCTCGCCTGAAGCCGAAGTGATTCGAACTCGAAAAGGCAACTCATATCCCATCCTTGTTCATCCTGAAGGGCTTGATGATGGAGCTTTGCTCAATCACGTCACCGACTTCTACCACCAGACCTTTCTCAATCAGCCCAATGCCATGAAGTATTTGCAGAAACGCAAATGCTTCCATCCCGAGGCCGTGAAGAAATTCCGCATTGGCTACGCCAATCGCACCCTTGGCTACCGAGTGCCCACCGACACCAAAGTCGGGCATGCTCTCAAGGAACGACTCAAAACGATCGGCATCTTTGGCCGAAAAGGACACGAACACTTGGCCGGTTCGGTGGTTTTTCCAATATTAGGGCCAGATGGTGAGCCCACTCAATTTTACGGCCGTAAAGTAACCTCACATCTCCGCAAGGGAACTCCCAGGCATCTCTATTTAGAACAACCCAAACGAGGAATTTGGAACAAGGAAGGCATTCAAAACCAAGACGACTGGCTCCTTTGTGAAAGCATCATCGATGCTCTCACTCTGTGGACTCATGGCTTACGCCATGTCACTTGCGCCTTTGGGGTGAGAGGTTTCAACCAAGACCTTTGGGAACTCGCTGAACAATCACCCCCCAAACGGATCATCATTTGCTACGACAATGATTCCAGCGGAAGTGAAGCCATCCACGAACTTGCTCCCAAGCTGGCTCAAAAGGGCATCGAATCTTGGCGGTTCTCGCTTCCCGAAAGTTACGACATCAACCGTCTCGCCATGGAAAGTGAAGACCCTCAAAGCGTCTTCCAACACTGTCTCAATGCCTCATATCTCCTTGAAGCTGGCCTATGGGCCAAAGACAAAAGCACCTCCACCGCACGCAGCTCTTCTAGTACTTTAGCTGCTGACTTAGCTGCTCCGCTTAGCGGCCAATCGGATGAAACCTCAGGTGAAGAACTCCAGCATCAGCGACAAAGAGAAGAGGCTAAAAAGAAAAGGCAGGTTGAGGTCACTCAGGACGGTGAGCATTGGCAAATCATCATTGGTGACCGGCGTTATCGGGTCAGCGGCTTGGCTCGTAACTCCGGCTTTGCTTCACTGAAAATCACTCTGCGCCTTTGGTTTGATGACCTTTTTCATTTGGATCAAATCGACCTTTGCCATGACCTCCACCGGCGCAAGTTCATCGAACGGGCTGCCATTGAAACGGGACTCGATCAAGACACCATCAAACGCGACCTCGGCCGTTTGTTGCTCACTCTTGAAGACCTTCAAGAAAAGAGATTCCAACGAGAAGACCAACCCGAGGAACCTGAAATGACTCCTGCCGAGAAGACGGAAGCGATCGAGCTTTTACAGTCGCCTCATTTGATGGAGCGCATTGGTCGGGACTTTGAAAATTGTGGAGTTGTGGGTGAAGAGGCCAATCGTTTGGTGGGTTATCTGGCATGCACCAGCCGCCTTTTAAGAAGACCACTGGCCGTCATCGTGCAAAGCACGAGTGCGGCCGGAAAGTCGACTTTAATGGAGGCGATTTTGGCCATGTTTCCAGAAGAGGAGAGCATCAAATACTCTGCCATGACAGGTCAATCGCTCTACTACCTGGGCGAAACCAATCTCAAGCACAAGATCCTTGCCATTGTGGAAGAGGAAGGAGCCGAACGGGCGAGCTATGCTCTCAAACTTCTTCAATCTGAAGGAGAACTGACCATTGCCTCCACGGGCAAGAACCCCAAGACCGGCCAAATGGAAACCCAGACTTATCGCGTGGAAGGGCCCGTCATGATCTTCTTAACCACCACTGCTATTGATATTGATGAGGAACTCCAAAACCGCGCGCTCACTTTATCGATTGATGAATCTTTAGCCCAAACCCAACGCATCCATGAAATCCAACGAGCTGCCCGGACCCTAGCCGGTTTGGAACGCAGTGAAACCCGCTCCAAGGTTCTGCAAACTCATCGCAATGCCCAACGACTTCTCGAAAGCTTTCCCATCTGGAATCCCTACGTGGAGCAACTGACTTTTACCTCTCAACGAACTCGAACGCGACGCGATCACGAAAAGTATCTCACGCTCATTGATGCAGTGACCTTGTTGCATCAGCAACAACGCAATCACATCACTCTTCCTAGTGGCTCGGTGGCTTTGGAAGCCACCATCGAAGACATTGCCATCGCCAATCAACTCGCTCCCGAAGTTCTTGGAAGGAGTCTCGACGAGTTGCCGCCACAAACTCGCAAACTTTGGGACACCATCAAAGAAATGGCCAAGGTCAACCACTCGACAGGTGACTCATGGAAAGACTTTCATTTTACCCGTCGCCAAGTCCGTGAAGCGATCGGTTGGAGTGTCACTCAAGTTCGTATCCATCTCGAACGACTTCACGAACTCGAATACCTCGTCCCTCGAAGTGGCCGCAATGGCATTCGTTTTGATTACCGGCTTCTCATCGATCCGCACTCACCGGATGGGCTTGCTCATATTGGCCTCATCGATCCATCCCAACTCCAACTACGTCTCCCACCTGACGGGAAAAAAGCCCACCTGACATCGCCTGACAAATCTCCCAAGTCAGGCTCCAAACAAGATGGGAGCGAGCTTTGCGCCTAACCTGACGGCCTGTTCAAAACGCACATCTGGAACCTGAAAAACCAATCCACATCATCAACCATGAGAAAAAAAGGCAATACCAAGAAAGGCCTCATCCGCGGCCAAGTCCTACGAAATCGCGTTCTCAACAATCGCACCAACTACCTCAAACCCGATCGCAAACCGCTT
>JAHDGN010000358.1 GCA_020627645.1 Akkermansiaceae bacterium | reverse complement strand
ACTCCGTTCTGGCAATCGCTCGCTAACTGAAAAACTTCATTTAAAATCACACCCCGTGAGGTTAGTGATCTTGAATGGTATAGGGGCAGAGGAGAAAACTACGGACTTTCTCGACAAAAGGCTGTGGAATTCTCCTTCGATTCGTCCGAGTTCTTTGAATCGGGATCGAACGTCGATCCGACAGTCGGAGAAAACTTCAAGTTTGATGCTCTTAATGGGGTTAATTTGATGGTGGGTGGGGGGAATTCAGGAGCTCCATTTTTTTACCTCGAGAAAGAGGGGGATGACGTTGTTGGAAAAGTCTTCGGGTTGCACTCAGGTCGAGTGGCTCCAGAATTGAGGCTTGTTCAAGATGGAAACCAGAGGTTGGTTTATGACCAAGCTCGGACTGGAGTTGCGCTTTTTACAAAGCAGTTTAGCACTGAAGCTCAGAAGGCGTTGAAATCGGGAGGGTTTCCAAGGACTGTTGCCAGACGCGCGAGAATTGAGCCTGAGGGTGGAGAAAGAAGAAATTTTCTGACTCGGCTTAATCGGAAAATCCAGGCTAGGGCTTCGGGGATTTATCGTCCGGTAAGAGACGATGATGAAGTTCGTTCTCGCTCCGCGATGGAGGGGAGTTCAGATGAGTCTGATGTGGTGGAAGAGCTGGATTCTAGAGTGATTTCCGATTTCTCCTTGACTGACGAGACACGTTTCGAACGTGGATTCCCCTTCCAGGGTGGTGGAATTCCGTTAGTTGGCGATGTTGGTTTGGAATTAAACTACCGGTTGAGAAAGAATGATGTCGATCAGGGGCGACGCGGGGATTTGGAGGGGATTCCGGCGAGTGAACCGTTTGTTCCGAATGGACCAGTACCGATTGCAAAGGACCCCTTGGTCCTTCCCGCTTGGAAAGACTTCCTTCGGAGAATTTTTG
The DNA here is from genome assembly GCA_020627645.1 of Akkermansiaceae bacterium. Lineage (GTDB taxonomy): Bacteria > Verrucomicrobiota > Verrucomicrobiia > Verrucomicrobiales > Akkermansiaceae > SW10. The sequence goes on along the minus strand of JAHDGN010000358.1, from coordinate 2,843 downwards.
AGGAGTATGCTCTTGGAGATGGTGATGGGGTCACTGGGGGAGGTGACGGTGATCCTGGAGATGGAGGAAGTGGGGTCAATATTTCGGTTGATGATGGAGAGCCAATTTCCTCGCTCAGTGATTTGTTGGGGCTAACTGAAGATGATCTGCGTTTGGCGGTTGTCGATGGGATCTCACATCTTGTGAATACGGGTTTTGATTCACTCACCTACCAAAGGTTCAAGGACACTTGTGATGGTCTCGCGGGTGAGAAGTTGGTGGTGCATGTCGACTGTGGCGAGCAGTCAAAAGGTTATCACCGTTTTCCGATCCAGTTGTTGGGAGAAGATTTGCCCTCTGGTGTCTGGTCAGATACCTTTACGACAACGATTGCGTCGTTTGAGGTGACTGAACCTGAGTTGATTCAAGATAATTCAGCGGCATGGGAGTTGAATCTGAGTTATGCTGGAGATCGGTATGAGGTTGAGATCGTCGATGTGAAGGTGGTGATTCAGCCACTGACTGATCCTGCTCGTTTGGAGAGTCCAAGGAAGGGCGAGTTTTTCCCTTTGTTTACAAGAGGGCTACCTAGAAAGGATGCGCATGGTGATGCGATCAGGCCGACCCAATCGGGGCAAAGGACGAGCAGCAAGGTCAAGATTGTTACGAGGTATGAGGGCGGAGTGGAGCTTTTGAGGCAGGAGGTTGAACAATCTATTCCAACGGCCTTAGGAGTCCCGCTTGAAGACTGGCATAAAATGGCAACGAATTTTGTTTCTGATAATCAAGAGTATTTGATTTGGGGAGGTTTGCAACTTGCTGCTGGGGCACTTTCTTCTGCTAGTGGTCAGGATTTGTCCGCCGAGGAGGTTCACAATATCGCGGTGGGAATGTATCGTTTAAAGAGGAGGGCTGAGTTTGCGCTTCCGCTGATTGAAGAAGTGTTGGATGAGGCTCGTGTTTCGATCTTTGGGGATATTCCTGATCGGATCGTCTCGATCCCAATGTATGGCACCGAATTTCATTTGCGAAGCGGGGGAGAGAATGAGAGTGGATTTTATCTGACGCTTGATGATGACGGTGCGCCAAGATTTCGTGCGGGGATAGGTGATGGAGGAGTGAGTTTTTATGTTGAGCCAGGAGGAGGATTGTATAGACGACTTGTCGTTCAAGAGGGAGGGGAACGATACTATTTGCGTGTGGGTGATGACGGCGAACTCAGATTTGATACCACTGATGAGTCTGCAGCTTTGTTGGTAAAGTTTGTCAGTCCAGTCTTTTCAGCGAGTGGTGATTATGGAGATGATGGTTCCGAATTGGATAAGTTGGTTTTTCTAACAGAAGACAATCGCCCGATCAATTATGATCAGGGGGAAGGTGGTTGGTTCGTTGAGAATGATGCGGTATTGACATCCGCCGACTTGTGGGGGGTTCATTCTTATACGCTGGAATTTGGAGATCAGGCTGATTGGCAAGATCTTTCGTTTCAATTTTCGGATTGGCGGGAAGAAGGGAGAGAGAGTCGTGAGTTAGATGGAATGGCCTTCGGGATTGAGGCCAGCAACGAACGATTCTTTGAAGTGAATGGACAAGGGGAGGTCGTGGCTTCGAGTCTGGATCCGAGCGGGGAGAAGAGTTATTTTATTTTTGAATTTGTAGACCGTGAGTTTACCGATGAGGCGCTCTTTTATTTGCGGGATCAGTATCGAAATTATTATCATGTTGATGAGAATGGCTCTTTGGTGAGGGGAGATGCGACTGATCCTCGTGGAACCTTTCGGATAGATTTTACGAACGATGATGGTGCTTTGTTGTCCTGGGGTGTGGTCATTACTCATGTTTTGGTTAATGGTTTGGATGAGCAGATTCTCACTCTGTCGGCGGATGGATCGATCAACGCTTTGCCTGCTGGAGATGAGGGTTTGGAGTCTCAGTTTCGGCTCACTCGAATTCATTCGAATGAAGTGGCGGCGAATGATTGGGAGGATTGGAGTTGGTCGTTGGAAGGAAAGAGTATCGATGACTTAGTGGGAAAAGTTTTTGCGATTCAGGGAAAAAGTATTGATGGGGTTCCTAGCTACGTAGGTTATCAGAAAGACTATTTCGCAGATCCTCGATTTCCTCGTTCGGTTTTTGTGGAGCCGAGTCATACTCATTTATTTTGCAATCTGGAGAATCCATTGGATTATGGGTTGTTCGAGGTGGTGAAGGTTAATGAAGTGGGTGGGGTTTATTTGAGGCCGGCTGGGAAGCGTCTCAATGGGGGCTATGTCTCTTACAATCGACTTGGGAATCCTGATAGTCGAGCGGGGTCTGGTCCTGACTTTTCTCTGAATGAACCACTCGATGGCTTGTTGCTATCGTTGAGAGACGGAAAAATCGTTCTAAATTGGAATGGTTGGGGGGTGATGGGAGGCAGCGTTTGAAGATCCAAGAGGGTGATCAACGTGTTGTCTTTGGTGATTTGAGACATGGGGCTGAAGTCGTGGAACCAGAGGGGATTCAAGATTTTACCTTTGTCAAAGTCAGAGATGATTACCGATACCGGCTAGAAGATCGTGAATTCGAGGATTCGGTCGAAATGGAAAGATTGTCGTTTGGATCCGGTCCATTGAGTCAAACCATTCAAGCTGGTGAGCAATACGTTCTGCGATGGCTTGGTGGTTCCAAGGTGTTCAGGAGGGGTGAAAATGCTCCGTATGTGAGATATCTTCCAAACATTTCAAATCAACCAACTTTACTAGATTGCAGTGGAATGGTTGCCGATCCAGATCGGTATCGCTCGGGAATCTTAAGAGTGAAGTTGGAACCGTTTGCGAGTGGTATTAATCCGACAATTAAATAGACTCCAAAAGATGAGAATG
>JAHDGN010000357.1 GCA_020627645.1 Akkermansiaceae bacterium | reverse complement strand
ACCCCCGTCTTCCGGTTTGTGACCTACGCCCTCGATTTGTGACCCACGCCCTCGATTTGCCCTGATTTGCAACGGGGGGAGATTTCTCAAAATCCGCCAAATGAGCTTCTGTTTGGCATTTCTCCTCTTCAAAGTTCCGCATGTTCCGCACTTTTTTACCCAATGTTCCGCAGAAGGTCATCTTTGTAACTCCTTATAAATAAGCGTTTTATAGACTTAGTGCGGAACATGCGGAAGATGCGGAACTTATTTCCGGCATCTCTCTAGGTTTTTATAAAACGTCTGATGAGAGAGGAGAGAGTGCAGGGGTAGAAAGAAGGTGTTGTAAATCCCTACGACTATCGGAAAATGCCCCTCAATGTTCCGCATTTAACTTAACTCGTTGTAAATAAAGGAGTTAAGGTGCGGAACTTTGGTTTTTCAATGTTCCGCACTCTGGAGCTTAGAGAAATGAGAAAGTGCTGTCACACCCAAGACAAAAAAGAGGGCAGTGTTTCGAAAAACCTGCCCTTCTCTTCGGATGTTGGAGTGCTGATCTCAGAATGACTCCACTGATCGAATGGCGATGTCGGCAACAAACGCTGCTTTGTTGCGATCCTGAAAGACGTTATATCCGCGATCTCTCATTTGGGGGATCAACTTACGACTGGTGCCATAGAGCTGCCTCTCGCCGTTGTCTTCACACCATGCCTGATAGACGTGCAGAAGGTCGGTGCCTTTGACGCTTTGCCCAGGTTGTTTCTCGACCCGTTCATTTAGGAAGAAACCAAAATGGTCACTCTCGTCCCGGTAATCATTGGTGGCTTCTACAACGGCCTCTGGGGGGCGCAGCCCTCCATTGTCGCAGTAGTCATTCCATCCCTGCAGTGCACGATTGAGGATGCCGGAGAATTCGTTCGCGGCAATGTCGTTGAGGAAATCATCTCGCTTCATTTGCTCTTCTTTGGGGATGGTGACCATCCAAGGAATGAGGTGAATGCGACGCCAGATGCCGTGGTCCGTGCTGCTGATGGTTGGCTTGTGATTGCCAGCCCACCAAATTTTATGGGTGGGTTTAAAACTAAAAGGAGCCTCTCTAATCTGCCGGGCCATGATGGGCTCACCTCCGAGAAGGGTTTTGACGACAGCTTCGTTCAACTTGGCATTGCGTTGAATTTCGGCAGGTAGGATGATGCGCTTCCCCCAAAGGCAGGCTTTGAGGTAGTCGATGTCACTGCTGTTGTCTTTTCCGGTGAGGAGTTCGACCTTTACGTTCATTGATAAATCTTCCCCTAAGAACATCGCGAGCAGGCAGTTGAAAGTGGATTTGCCGTTGGATCCGCCACCGTAGGAAAAGAAGAGGACATCTTCGTCAACATAGCCAGTGAGGCTGTAGGCGATGGCTCGCCAAAGGTAGGCAATCAGCTCTTTATCACCATCCATCGCGCGGTGGAGGAAGGCATCAAATTTTGGACAGGTTGCTTTTGGATCGTAGTTCACTGGAGCTCCAAAACTCAGATAGTCCTTCGGCTGATGTTCACGGAAATCGCGCGTTTCAAAATCAATGACTCCGTTCTTCAGACCCAGCAAATGCGGTTTCCCGTCGAAATCTTTTTTCTGCATCCCAACCCCTGGCTGGCAACGTGCCCGTTTGAGTGAATTCAGAATCCAATCATTATTGCAAATCTTGCCAACCCGCCCATCAAGAGCATCAATCTGCTGCCTTCGGTCGTCACCATCCTGGTGTTTCCCGAAAATTCTCGTCAATTTTTTTTGCGAACCCGGTATAAAAGGATCCAACAAGGTCAGGGAAACTGGCTTCAACACGCTCGGTTTCATCAAGCACCCATAGGCCATTATCGTAGATTCGCCATTTTTTGGAGGTGAAGTCATAGCGGACGATTTCATTCGTCTGGTTGAGCCAGAGCTCGGCGTCACCAGTCTGGTTACGCATAAAACACTGAGTCACAAAATCATCACCAAAGGTGACTAATTTTGTGGCTTTCTTTCCCTTCTTTTTCCCTACCTGAGACTTGGCTCTTTTAAGCTTATAGCCCTTTTCTTTGGCAAGGTGGATTAGGGTTCCGATGGTGACTCGATCTAGTCTGTTGTCATATTTGGTGCGATACTCACCCTCCTTCTCCTCGGGGCTCCATTGATTAAGGAGACGAGTCCCCTCTTCGAAGGGAAGTTCACTCCAAACGGAAGAACTAATACGAAGCCAATCTTCGTAGGCAGGACGAGGGGGAAGGAACGAAAGCATTTCTTCGATGTCCGTTGCGGTGACTGGCGGGTAGTCTTGAGAGAGCGATTTTGCGTTTCCACTGGCGACAATTTTGTCGGGAATTGGAACAGGTTCAGGCATTTCGTCACAACGCCACAAGTCCGGATCATAAGACACGAAACAAAGGCGACAGATATCCTTCACGCTCTTGTCTAATTTCAGCCCGTATTTTTTGAGGTAGTATTGCTCGGCGGCGAAGAAGCTTTCTCTGTGCCGACTTCCATCAATACGGATGCCAGCCTTTAACCCCGCTCCTGAAGGTGAGGTGAAGACAAAACCGACATGCGGATCATTGATGAGGTCTTGCCGCGCTTTCTCAAGATCGAAGTTGTCATGATCTTTGGCATCAAAATCTCCCTGCAACCAGCCGCTGTGCTCTTCGAGTTTTTTCTCAAGAGGGACTTTGCTATCACGAGTGGTGAGATGAGCCGATAAGGAGACCGCACAAAGAAACTTCTTCTTTTCATCATAGGCTTGAGATTGCTTCAGGCGATAGGCCCAGCGGAGGTTGTTGATTTGTTTTTCCCATTCTCCTGATTGAATGGAATCCAAGAGGTCTTCAATCATGACGGTACCACCAAATCCAGTGGACATGGCATTCTTGAAGACGGTGACTTCTCCAAAGCTCAACGGAGCTTTTTCTTTCTCGTTTTGAGTCTCTGATTTCATGGGTTTGGGAGAGGCTTCCAGTAATTCAACATGACGTCTCCGGTGCAGACACAGCAGCCCTCCGCGAGGGACTTGCCCCATTTGCGCCAGCAAATAGGACAATCCCCAGCAGGAGCGGCGTAGCGTTCAGCATGACGCTTTGCAGCCTCCTCTTTGAGTTTGGTTAGAATGGTTCGTTGGTCTTCTTGGGTCCGAAGAGCGGGAGTGGATGGAGAAGGATCACGTTGCCGGGATCTTCCGTCCGCTGGAGGGCAATCCATGCGTGCTCCGGGTTCTCCCCCGGATCGATCACAATCCCCACTTCGGTGCTGAATGCTTGCTTCACATCCAGCCAATCGTCCTCCTTCTGATCCCCGGTTGGAAATTCCATCGGAACTCTCTCCCCTTTCTTGCTCTCTGAAAGCTGCCGAGGTTCGGAAGGACTGCCGAGAGGAGCCTTCGCCTCCCGGCTTTCCTTCTTTTTTGCAGCAATAATTTCTGCCAGCGTTTTCATTAGTCGTTCAACACGGGGTTTGCCATGACCCCCAAGGCAACCGCACAGGCTTCGGTCAGCCGAAGGTCATTCTCGAGGTATTCCAGGGCTTTGCGCTCGTCCGATCGAATGAGGAGATGGAAGTCTTTCCCTTCCCCATTCTTCTTCCCAACGCCCAGTGCTTGAGACAAACGATCCAAGCTAATGGAGGCGGTGCGGTCGCAGCATTGCCAAGTTTCGTAGAGGTCTACGAAGGATGGATTGTAGTAGCGACCGGAGAGGACATTCCTAGGAATGTTGATCTTACGGATCCAACTCCGACGGATCAAAAAAGGCAGATCAAATCGATGTGAGT
>JAHDGN010000356.1 GCA_020627645.1 Akkermansiaceae bacterium | reverse complement strand
GATTCCTTGGAAGATCTGGATTCGCTCTTTCCCGCCCTCAATGACGCGATTGTGAACTTTCACAGTATCACCAACGTTGAAGTCGGTGATGTCTGACTTCATTTGCTCCTGTTCGATTTTGTCGATGATATTCATGGTCGATTTTCAGTTAGCGGGGCGGAGGAACTACGTGATTGGGGGGGTGATTGCAAATGTTTTTTGTATCTTGGGGCAAAAAAGGGGCCGGAAGCGGAGCTGCCGGCCTTGTTTTATTTTTGGTAACATCGCACGGATGTTACTGAGAGCTTGGTCATGTGCCTCAGGCCGGGCCTCCGGGTGCTGGAACTGGGGGCGCTGGCGGCGGCGGGGCAACACTTGGTCCAGAGATCGGGGTATATCCTGGAGAGTTCGAGGGAGAAGAGGCACCTGTGGTGCAGGAGGCAAGTCCGAGGACGACTCCAATCGTTAAGAAAAGAGAAAGTATTTTCATATCAGTTCATAAGATGGTCTGAATTTGTTTTTATTCCAATGATAAACATTATTCGGGCCTGTTTGGGTTAAGTGGAATGATGATTTCAAAGCGTGGTTTTCATGAAAAAGATTAAATAAATATTATTTGGTGGAGCTATTGAAAAGGTGTTGGTGGGGCTTTAGGTTTCTTGGGCTATGAGAGTGTTGTTGAGTTCAATCGTGATATTTGGTTTGTTTTCAGTAGTTTATGGTCAGCAGGGCGCTGGTTTGGCGCCTGGAGCCTATGATGAATTTGTGGTTGGTAAGCCGGTTGTGATCCAGCATCCGGCGGGGGCAATTCTGTTGACTGGGCAGGCGAAAGATTTGGGAAAGGCGGAGGATCGTTTGAAGGCGTGGAAGGTGGCCTACATGGATGGAGCTGAAGTTTTTGGGGCAGGCGAGAAAGATCGTCGGAAAAATTATCGTGAATTGATTCAGAAGATCGGTGGAGCGTATCGGGAGGATCAGTTGGCGGGAAAGTCGGCGAGAAAATTGATCAAGAAGATCTTGGCGGTTTCCGTTTCGAAAATGGGTCGTGAAAAGAAGTTGGATTTGTTGGAGGAAAGGATGAATGAGGTTTCCTCTGAGTTGGAGGATTTGTTGAAGGGTAAGGTGAAGTCAAAGTCGAAGACGATGACTCCGAAGGCGAAAACCTTGTTGTGGTTGGTGAATGAGGGGATTTTGTATGCGCAAACGAACGACGACGTCCCTAAGAGGGTCGTGAAGCGAGCGATGGGGCACTTGAGTGATGCTGAGAAATTGGAAGCGAGAGTGAAAAAGGATGGTGAGGTCAGTGATCGGGAGCGGGAAAAGTTGGAAATGTCTTCGCTAAAAGCTTGGGGGGATGTGATTAAGGGGGTGAGGAAGCGTCGGGACTGATGGTCATGGAAGATTCACTGTTGGGAATGTCGAGTTCTGTAGGGTGGTGACGTCTCAAAATTTTCATGTTTTGTTTGGGCATTGAAACTTTGAGCGCCAATTTTACAAAGGATTTACAATCTCTATCGCCCGGAATGTTATCTTGGAAGAGACCAAGGTAAACAAAACACTTTATTATGAAAAAACCTCTTATTATTGTCTTCATATCGTTCGTCTTCTCACAAGTATTGGTTCTCGGAATAGAGAGCGAAGTCGCCCAACAGACTCTGAGTAATCAAAAAGAGTTTAAAACGACCGATGAGATTGTGAAGCTCGCGGCATCTGCCTCCCATGGGGAGGACCATTACTCTTCTGCGCAATTCAAAAGCGGGGAAGTTAGGGTATTTGCAATTTGGTTCAATCCTTACCGTGGAATAAGGACTAACCATGTTCATATCTATGTCTTTCGCAAAGACAAGAAGGTGTGGATGAACAGTTTTAGTAAAAAAATCGCCGACGGCTTCATAGACGTTGGTTTCGACAGCCTCCACGTTATTGTCAGAAGTGGGAAAAAGGAGGTTGCAAAAGTTAAAGCTTACTTTGACTGAACCTCCTTCCTAGTCCGTGTGGACAACCTGATTATCTGTGCCAATCGGCCAGAGCAGCAAGTTTTACAAAGGCTATGAAGGTCGGGTTGAGTCAATCATCACGTGTGTGAGTTCGTCGAAATCGTTTGAGCCTTTAGATGAGGCATTCAATGACATGGCGACCTTTGCGAATACTTTCTGTCTATGGAGCAAGACTTTTACGATTTTCCCATCATTGCCTTATCGGTTCACGTGTTCAGTCAGAAGTCGTCCAAAGGAATTCCGCCTAGCCCACCGAAGGTGAAATCGGTAAACCGAATCCCATTTTTTATACTTTTCGGAGAGTTGATTTCATTGACAGCTAGTCACCAAAATCCACCCAATCCCATCTCGTGTTTTGCGAAAGTTTAACGGCCTTGGCGTGATCAGGCGTAGATGATCATTCATGTTTCGTTTGGGCGTGGAAACTTTGATGAGCCTTATAAGGGATAGGGGGAGGGTGATGGAGGTATGCTTTGGGAGATGAAGTGTCCAAAGTGTTCGAAAGAAATGAAGTGTGGAGAATTGTTGATGGTTAAAGGGGCTCTCGATTGGGGAATTTTTGGTCTTGGTTTTTCGAGTTTGTTTTTTCGGGAGGTGGGTGGGGCGATAAAGCAACGTGTGATGGAGTATGGGGAGGTTAGGGAAGCGCAAATTTGCGCCAGGTGTGGGATAACGGTTTTCGGGAGTGGGTGAGTGTGTTTTGATTTGGAGGTGATGAGAGAGCGGGTGGTTGAACCGGAGATTTTGGATTCGTTACCGAAGGATGATTTGGAGGCGGTTGGGAGTCGGCGTGATTTGCGGAGGATTAATTTTTTGATGGGGAATGAAAGGTGGATTTTGGATCAGGATTTGGATGGTGGTGTGGTGGAGTTGGGAGCAGGTGGAGGTGAGTTGACGAGGAAGTTGGCGAAGCGAAGTGAGGTTGTGGGATTAGATTTGGTGGGTCGGCCGGAGAGCTTGGGTGTTGGGTGGGTGGAGGGAGATTTGTTTGAGACGTTGCCAGAGGTGATGGCGGAGACGGTGGTGGGAAATTTGATTTTGCACCATTTTCGGGATGACGATTTGGAGAGGTTGGGAGGGTTGATGCGAATGAGGCGTCGGGTGGTCTTTGTTGAGCCTTGGAGGAGCGGGTGGTCGTTGGCCTTGGGAAGGGCATTGTGTCCGTTTGTGAACCGGGTGACGCGTCATGATATGCTGGTGAGTGTGCGGGCTGGATTTCGGAAGGGGGAGTTGCCAGCGTTGTTGGGGATGGGGGAGGGTTGGGATTGGAGGGAAGAGATTTCGGTGTTGGGGGGGATTCGAGTTTTAGGAATCAAACGATGAGGGTGATTGAGATTGCGGGTGGTGGGTTGGCGGGGTTGGCTTTGGGGATTGGTTTGAGAAGGCGCGGAGTGGAGGTTTGGGTAAGAGAGGCGAGTGCGTATCCTCGGCATCGCGTGTGTGGAGAATTTGTGAATGGGGTGACGTTTGAGACGTTGGAAAATTTGGGGGTCGGGCATTTGTTTGAGGTGGCGTTGCGGCATGAGAGGACGAGGTGGTGGGTGGGTGAACGGATGGTGATGGAGGCAAAATTAGATCGGCCGGCGTTAGGGATGACGAGATGGGAGATGGATGAGTTATTGCGGGGGGAGTTTGTGAGGTTGGGTGGGAGGTTGACGGTGGGGGATCGGGTGAAGTGTGAGGCGAGAGAGGGATTGGTTTGGGCTGCAGGTCGGAGGCTTGATTCGGGGAGTCATTTGGTTGGTTTGAAAGGGCATTTTGAGGGGGTGGAGTTGGGAGGTTTTTTGGAGAGGCATGT
>JAHDGN010000355.1 GCA_020627645.1 Akkermansiaceae bacterium | reverse complement strand
AATCCCCCCCCCGAGAAGCCCCCACTCCATCACCCCACAATTCCTGCCCCTCCCGAATCTCCTCAACTCCATCAACCTCCATCACCACCTTCCTGACCTCATCGGCAATCGATTCATCATTCACATAAACATGGGCCACCTGGTGATCCGCCACCGCAAATGCCCGACATCCCCCACAATCCAACGTCTCTAAACCTAACTCATCCTTGACCTGAATCCACCCCTTCTCCCGAAACACCCGATTCAAATGCACCGGCTTCGAAACCTGAGAAATCCCATACTCCGACAAAACCACCACTTCCACTCCTCGACCCTCTAAAAACTCAATCAAATCACAAACGACCTCATCAATCGCCTCATACTCCACCTTCATCTCAGGCGACTCTGGACCCAGTTTCTGCAAACCATAATCCAAATGAGGGAGATAAACCAAATTGAGTGCTGGCCCTTCTTTCTCCTCAATCCATTTTGCACTGTCAGCGATCCACTTCGACGAACCAATTCCCGACTTCGGCCCCCAAAACTCAGGAAACGGAAAATCTCCCAAATCTCCCTTAATCTCCTCCCTCATCCCCATCGGCTGCGTATGAATATCAAAAAATTTCCTCCCGTCCGCCGGATACAACGGCCTTGGCGTCGCCGCAAATTCAGCTGACGAATACATATTATACCACCAAAACATCTTCGCACACTGAACCCTCGCAACCTCCCACAACTTCTCCCCTTTCACCAAATGGTTCGACTGCTTCCAAAATTTAACCTCCGCATCCACCCGGTCATACCAACCATTTCCTACAATCCCATGCTCACCCACAGATTTCCCGGTCAAATAGCTACTTTGTGCCGTACATGTGACCGCCGGAAAGGCAGGCTTAAAACTCTTCACCTCTCTCGCCTCACTCCACTTTCGCAAACCCTCCATCTCCGCCAAAACCGACTTCGTAAGCCCCACCACATTCAAAACAGCAACTCGCATTCCCATCCAACAAACCTCTTCCTTCTCAAAAAAAACTCAACTCTGAAAAACAATCCGTCGTTCCCCAATTTACACACATTTTACAATCGAGCCATGAAACAAGCCCTAGGATTTCAGCGAAACACCCGAATCCCAAATGCTCAGCAAACGACTTATTTTCCCTCTCGCTATCAGCTTCATCGGCCTCACTCTAGGTCAAGAAAAGACAAATGAACCAACACCACCCCCTCCATCATATCGAAACGTCCCAGTCCACAAAAATACCGGGGGAGTCTTCGAATCATCAGGACGTCACTTTTCCAAATCAGGCTACTACTTTGGACAAAAATGGCAGTGTGTCGAATACGTGAAACGCTTCTACTACAAAGCCTTCAATCACAAAATGCCCTCCGTTTGGGGCCATGCCAAACATTACTACAATCCCTCCGTCAAACCAGGCTCCATCAACAAGGACCGCGGAATGATCCAATACAAAAACGGTGGAAAAAGCGCCCCAAAACCAGATGACCTCCTCGTCTTCGGCATGCCCCCATACGGTCACGTATCCATCATCACGAAAGTCACCGATACCCAGATCACGGTCATTCAGCAAAACATCGCAGGAAAACCGACCCAAACCTATCCCCTCAAAAAACAAAACGGCACTTACTCGATCTCAAGCTCGTCAAAACCTCTTGGCTGGCTCCGACTGCCTAAATCAAAAAAGCAAAAAGAAAAATAGTCTAATCTCCCCCCTCACGCAGGCCCAAAATCGATTCCCAACTCCCTCTCAAACTGCCTCAACCTCTTTTTCTCCCGAGGATCAATCAACACAACTGAAACCCCCTTCCTTCCAGCCCTCGCCGTTCTTCCACTACGATGGGTATAGTATTCAATCTGCTCCGGCAATTGATGGTGAATCACAAAAGCCAGCCCCTCAACATCAATCCCCCTAGCCGCAACATCCGTCGCAACCAAAAACTGCACTCTCTCTTTTTTGAATGCTCTCATCACCTTATCTCGTTCTACCTGCGTCAAATCACCCTGAATCACCCCGACGGCATGCCCCTCCTTCAACAACTTCTTCCCCAGAATGTCAGCACCATCCTTGGTTCTAGTAAAAATCAAACCACGCTCATCCCCTTGACGCCCCAAAAAGTCGTCAATGTAATCAAACTTATCCTCTTTCACACAAATCGCATACCGATGATCAATATTTCGGTTCACCACATTCTTCTCATCCACCTTCACCATTTTAGGATCAGGCGACATACAAAATTTAATGAGATCTCGAATCACCGGAGGAAAGGTGGCCGAAAAAAGCCAAACCGCCTGACGATTCTTTGTCAGATCCACAGCCTCTCTAATCTGAGCCTTAAACCCCATACTCAACATCTCATCTGCCTCATCTAAGATCAAATACTCAACCTCCGATAAACTCAAAGCCTTCCGCTTCAACAGATCCTGCAATCTGCCCGGAGTTGCCACCACAATCTGGGTCGGTCTCCGCAAACGCGACTCCTGGATCCCAATTTTATCTCCCCCCGCCAATACTTCCACAAACACCTGATCATCTACATACTTCGTATACTTAAACAGAGCCTTCCCAATCTGCTTCGCCAATTCCCGAGTCGGAGCTAGAACAACGGCTTGAATCCCAGGCTTCTTGGGCGACACCTTCATCAGCAAAGGCAATCCAAACGCCGCCGTCTTTCCCGTCCCCGTCTGCGCCTGCCCCACAAGATCATTCCCTCTCTCCATCAAATAAGGAATCACCTCTCGCTGCACCGGCGTCGGCTTCGTGATTCCCATCTCCTCAAGTCCCTTCACCAAATCTTTCGAAATCCCAAGCTGTCCAAATCCACCTTTCATCATCAAAAAAATACCAGAGCCGAGATCATCATCGATAAATTGAGAACGATCAATATTTACCGACGCCTAATCATATGTTAGACAAAAAGAATTAAGTGATGCGCCTTGTCCTGCTTTTTTTAGCTCTCCTTCAAACCTCTGAAGGCGCACTTCTTGCCCTCGATGGCATCGTAACCTCCTCAATCGACCCCCTTCAAAACGAAGACCAAGTCACCATAGACCTCAAAATCACCATCCCCGACCTCGATTCCGCCCCAGCCGGAACAAGGTATACGATCTTCGAATCAGGGGGAGATGGCGATGGAGTCGCCATTTGGATCGATGTCGACACCAAAGAAATCGTATTTTACCAAGACCGAGGATCTCATACCACCTCCACCCCCGCCAACGACACAACCTACTCACTCGGTGTCGCAACCTTCGAAGAAGAGGAAGTCGTCATCCGTCTTCAAAACGATTACTCAGGAACAACCGATACCTCCTCTCTCACCATCACCAACGGAACCTCAACCATCACAACCGGCACCATCAACCTCTTGGGAGATGGCAGCGATGGCGTCGGTGGAAATAATACCGGTCTCGGCACCATCAGTGGAAACATCGCCGGAAACGACGAAAACGGATTTACCTACACCAACTTCCCGCTTGCTCCAGGAGAATCAATCGAAGCCTATATCTACGCAACTGATTCCCCTACAATGCCCCCTCCACCAAGCATCCCCACCCCCGACACCTATCCCTATATTCCGGAGCCATCGACCCTCCTTTCTTGCTGTCTTGCGGCTCTAATTTTTTTGCGAATAATCCGGTAAAAAAACACCCACATCCTTGGGCCATTGCGAAACAAAAATTCTTTCCTCGAGGCCAAAATAGATTTTCTCAGGAAATCTCGACCTGGAGATATACACTCCCATTCGCGTCAGGTTAAGGTCTAACCTATTGCTTATCAATGGCATGGGTGTCCAA
>JAHDGN010000354.1:2979-3817 GCA_020627645.1 Akkermansiaceae bacterium | reverse complement strand
AAAAGGGGGGAGACGAAGAGCCTATTCGCTTTTGTTCCAGCTGTAGACGTTGTCGCGGTTGTGTTTGGGGCCGACACGGCTGTCTTTTCCGACGTGGTAGATGAGGGCGTGGTTTCCAAAGACATCTTGTCCACCGATGGCTTGTGGCTCTCGAATTTTACGATCGTTGTCGTAGTCGTAGTTATAAACCACACGGTAAAAGCGGTCGTCTTGTTCGGGGTTGGTCCATGGCCCGAGGAGAAGGGCTCGGTTGTTGGTGCGATAGATTCCGTCGTAGGCATTTTTTTCTCTGCCCTTCGCATTTTGATAGTTGAAGAAAGAGATCTTTTTGAAGTTTTCATCTGAGCCACCTTCAAGGCCGAGGATTAATTCCATGAGATCATTGTCGGTCCGGACTTCAGCATCGCTTTGGTAATTTTGCCCAAGTGGGAGGGTGGAGTATTCTTCAAAGTAATCGGTCGAGGCAGTGAGGAGCTGAGTTGCGGCTGTTTGTGCGCTGACTCGCTTAGCCTTATCCATTATTTTTACGGCCCCCATGCCTCCAAGAGCAACGAGGACAACAATGATACTGATGACGATGAGAAGCTCCATCAAAGTGAAGCCTTGGCGGTGGGTGTGAGTGTTGTGGATCTTCATAGTGGTCGAAGCGTAATTCTTCTGTGTTAGGATAAAGATGCTTCAAAACGGTGCGATTGACAGCATTTTTTGATGAAAGGTTGAGTATTGAGGGCTTCGGGGTCAGGGTTTGGTCATGGCGAAAGCTGAGGAAATGAAAAAGCGTATTTTGGCGCTATTGGGTCCGGAGGGAGGACGTCCGTTGAGTAAGAGTGAGCTTGCG
>JAHDGN010000354.1:0-2969 GCA_020627645.1 Akkermansiaceae bacterium | reverse complement strand
TTTTGGCTGGAATGGTTGAGGGAGGAGAGATTTCGATCGGCAAGAAGGGAAGGTATCAGTTGGGTGGCAAGGGAAAGCTGAAGAATGGGCTCGTGGGGCAGTTGAAGGTTTCACCTAGCGGTCATGGTTGGTTTTTACCTGATCGAACAAATGAGGAGAACCTGGCGTCAGGGGTCGATTTGAAGGAGCCGGGAAGGTATTTTGTGACAGGGAAGTCGATGGGGGTGGCTTTGAATGGTGATCTTGTCCGGGTAAAGTTGGTGGAGGCCCGTGGGGCATTTCGGGGGCAAGATGAGGTGAGGGCACGGGTGATGGAGGTCTTGGAAAGACGTTCGGCACGAGTGACGGGAGTATTTCTCAAAAAGGGTAAGTTTTCGTCCGTGGTGACTGAGGATGAGCGCTTGCCTCCTTCGATACTGGTTGATGCTTCGGGTGGAGGGGCGAAATCAGGTCAGTTGGTTGTGGTTCAGATTACTGATTGGAAGAGTCCGAAGGATCAACCGAAAGGGGTCGTGGTTGAGATTTTAGGATGGCCTGGAGATCCGGGAGTCGATGTTGAGGCCATTGTTCATCATCACGGGATCAACGCAACCTTCCCGCCGGAAGTGGTGGTGGCAGCGCAGAAGATCCCGATGGAGATTCCTGCGGAGGAAATCGCACGTCGTGAGGATTGGCGTGATCGAGATGTGATCACGATCGATCCCAAGACGGCTAAGGATTTTGATGACGCTATTTTGGTGGAGGCGACCGAGAAGGGGTGGAGGCTGGCGGTTCACATTGCGGATGTTTCTCACTATGTGAAGCCGGGGAGTATCTTGGACGTGGAAGCTCAGGAGCGGGGGAACTCGACCTACCTCGTCGACCGGGTGATCCCGATGTTGCCTGAGGAATTGAGTAATGGAATTTGTTCGCTGGTTCCCCAGGAGGATCGTTTGACGAAGTGTGCGGTGATGGATTTCGATCGGGAGGGGAAGTTGTTGAAGAGTTATTTTTGCGATGCAGTGATTCGAACTCCTCGGAAGTATGCGTATGAGGAGGCGCAGGAGATTCTAGAAAACGAGGGTAAAGGGGGGAAATTGGGGGGGCGGATTCGTGAAGCCTGGAAACTAGCAGAGATTTTGAGAAAGAGAAGATTCGCGAATGGCGGATTGGATATGGATATGCCGGAGGTGCGGATTGTCTTGGATGAAAAAGGAAAACCTACGGGGTATCAGCGGGAGGAGTATAATGAGAGCCATCAGTTGATTGAGGAATTTATGCTGGCAGCCAATGAGGCGGTGGCTCGGAAGGTGAAGAATTCGCACAAGCCGACCATTTACCGGGTACACGAGGATCCGATGTGGATAAGCTGAATGAGTTTGCTGAAATGGCTCGAGGTTATGGGTATTCGCCGGGGGATTTAACGAATCGAAAGCATATTCAGAAGTTGTTAGATGATGCGAAAGGGCGTTTGGAAGAGCCTGCGATTAAGGTTGGGTTGTTGAAGAGTCTCAAGCGGGCGGTCTATTTGTCATCACCTGAGGGGCATTATGGTCTGGCTAAAACAGATTATTGTCACTTTACGAGTCCGATTCGAAGGTATGCTGATTTGGTGATGCATCGGGCTTTGCAATCACTGTTGAAGAATCCCCCGAAAGAGGTTGATCGGACGCCAGATGAAAAACGGTGTATTGAGATTGCGGAGCATATTTCTGGAACTGAACGAACCAGCGCTGATGCTGAGTCTGAGAGTCGGAGGATGAAGATGTTAGAGTGGTTGGAGATGTTGACTCGAGAGGACGATCCTCCGGTCTTTGAGGCAGTGGTGACGGAGGTGAGGGCGATGGGTTTGTTTATGGAGTGTACGGATATTTTGCAGCGTGGGTTGGTGAAGAGAGAAGGGTTCCCGCCGGGGAGTTGGTTTTTCGAGAACCATGCAGAGAGATTTAGCAATGGTCGGGGAGAGGTGATGCAGCCGGGAACAAGAATGCGTGTGGTGGTGGTGGAGGTTGATCGAATTGGGATGAAAGCTGATTTTCGCATCATTGAGGTCACAGCAAGTGGACCGATTCGCAAGGTGGCACCTCGAAAGGATACGGGAAAGAAGAGGTTTTCCAAGGGAGGGGAGCGAAAGCAGAAGCCAAGAGGGCAGAGGGGGTACCGTCCCCCCAGAAAGAAGGGGAAGGGCGGAGGTAAGCGTCGACCGAGGTGATTGAGTTTTTTGGGGCTTTTCTTAACGCGTAACACTGTCGAATTGAGAGTAATGAGTAAACCTGAGAGGTCTGAACCAGTGGAGCAACTTTTGGCTGAGTATCGAGCCGGGGTAGGTTTTTTCTTGGGTTACGGTGTGCTTTTGGTCGGGTTGATCTTTTTTGACTGGAGTCCAGAGTGGGTTTTTTTGGGGGTAGCGATTGATTACTTATTTATCGTTATATCCTATCAAATACGGTCGTTGATCCTCGGCGGGATCGGCGTTCTTCTGGTGTCGTTGGTTTTGTCTGCGCTACCGATCGTGGCTTTGTTGATTTTTGGATTGATGGTGCTTGGGGAAGCTCCAGAACAAGGAGGTGGAGAGTGGTGGGTCGTTTTCGGGGTAGTTGGGTTTTGGTTGTTAGAATTGTATGGACATGTGGATCGAGCGCGTCGATTGACGATACCGATGGCGTTGGCTGAAAAGCGATTTCAGGAAAGGTATATTTATGAGAGTGGAGCTCCGATTGAAAGTGGATGCTCCATGATGGTCGGTGGTGCTATTTCATCGTGGATCACCGTGGTTTTGTTTTTTGTGCTGATGGGAGTTTCGAAGGGGATCGGTTCGAGTGTCCAAGTAGGGGCAGTATTGTTCACGATTTGTTGCTTCTTCTTGGGTTATTTCGGAAGGAGTCTTGTTCAGAAGACTGCTCGACCGGGAGAGACAATCGATGAGCGTCTGGTGAGAATGTCCAGCCTTCGAAAAGATCGGGTGATTATGCGCGAATCTGGGGAGGCTG
>JAHDGN010000353.1 GCA_020627645.1 Akkermansiaceae bacterium | reverse complement strand
CGACAGCAGTTCCGTGGTCATGAACCTCGGCGCCCTCTGAGATTTCTGCCAGATTGATGTGGGTGATATTGTCAGGGAGGGCGATGTGTTCTTTGATTCCGGTATCAATAACCGCAATTTTGACACCCTTGCCCCATTCTGAGTTGTCTCCGGTGATTCCAAGGAATTCTAGAGCGGAGCTTCCAAATGCGACAGTTCCGCTCTGTGCGGCGACTTCGGGGAGGCGAGGGATTGAGACGAAGTAGTTGCCTTCGAGGTTGTCTTTATCAAGGCCAAGATCTGCTAAATCAGAAAAGTTGGTGAATCGGAGGCGTGCTGAGTGTAATGGGTCGAGCTGGGAGAGCAATTGAACGTTGGAGTTTTTGAGTCGTTCTAAGAAGTCGCGGTAGTCTTTTTCATTGTCGAAGGAGACAAGTTGTTCGAGCGGAATCGAACCGTAGGGGAATTCGATCGCCAATGGGGCATTTGGTGATGACGGTCTTGTTTTGTCATCGGTGATTTGGGCTGGTGGGTAGGATTGGGCTGTCGGCTTTGAAGCAGTTTTCTTTTGGAAGCGCTGCTTTAGCTCGGGAAACATGAGCCAGGAGATGAGTGCTCCAATTGCTAGAGCAATCAGGGCAGATGTTGTTCGGTTCGACATTGGCTTGATTCGGAAGGTTCTGAGTTAGAGGGGCTAGCCTTTAGGATATTCTAGTTTTTCGCGAAATTTTAGCAAAATATTTTCAATGATTGTGATGATATGAATTTTTAGTGAACAAAAAAATGCTAGGAATCGTCTGAATGAGGGAATAGAAAGGGAAAAGTATGAATAAATTGACGATCAAACTTCAGGAGGCTCTTCAGGAGGCTCAGCAGTTGGCGGTGAGATCTGCTCATCCAGAATTAAGTGGTTCGCATCTTTTGCTGGCCTTGTTGAAGCAGGAAGGGGGGATTTTGGGCCCTTTGGTTGAAAAGGCGGGTGGGGATTTGTTGGGGTTGAAGGCTTCCGTTGTTGGTGCTTTGGAGGGGCAACCTAAGGTGCAGGGTGCTGGTTCACAGCCGCAAATGAGTTATGGTTTGCGGAGTGCCTTGGGAAAGGCAGAAGAGGTGAGAGAGCGAATGGGGGATGATTATTTGAGTGTGGAGCATGTTTTAGTTGGTTTTTTGGAGGATGGATCTCCGGCTGGAAAGTTGTTGGAAGAACGAGGGGTGACGCAGGAGAAACTAGAGGGAGCACTCAAAGAGGTTCGAGGGAGCCAGAAGGTCACTGATGAGGATCCTGAGGGGAAGTATCAGGCTTTGGAAAAATATGGTCAGGATTTAACGGCTAAGGCGCGTGAGGGAAAGATTGACCCAGTGATTGGGCGTGATGAGGAGATCCGAAGGGTGATGCAAGTGTTGTCGAGGCGGACGAAGAATAATCCGGTTTTGATTGGAGAGCCTGGGGTGGGGAAGACAGCGATTGTCGAGGGGCTGGCGAGAAGGATTGTGAGTGGTGATGTGCCTGATGCGATGAAGAACAAGCGAGTGATCGCTTTGGATTTGGGAGGGATGATTGCGGGAGCGAAGTATCGGGGGGAATTTGAGGATCGGCTCAAGGCGTTTTTGAAAGAGGTGACGGAGTCGGACGGAGAGATTATTTTGTTCATCGATGAGCTTCATACGATAGTTGGAGCGGGAGCGTCTGAGGGAGCAGTGGATGCGTCGAACTTATTGAAACCGCAGTTGGCTCGTGGTGAGTTGAGAACTATTGGAGCCACGACATTGGATGAGTATCGTCAATACATTGAGAAGGATGCGGCCTTGGAGAGGAGATTCCAACCGGTGAAAGTGGGTGAACCTTCGGTTGAAGATACGGTTGCTATTTTGCGTGGCTTGAAGGAGAGATATGAGGTTCATCATGGTGTGAGAATTAAGGATGGGGCCATTCTGGCGGCGGCCACCTTGAGTGATCGTTATATTTCGGATCGGTTTTTGCCGGATAAGGCTGTTGATTTGGTAGATGAGGCCGCTTCTCGGTTGAAAATCGAGTTAGATTCCATGCCGACGGAGATTGATCGGATTGAGAGGCAGGTCATGCAGCTTGAAATGGAAAAGCAGGCTTTGGAGAAGGAAGGTGATGCGGCATCTCGGAATCGGTTGGAATCGGTGAAAGAGGAGATGGCTAACTTGAAGGAGGAGTCGTCGGGTTTGATGGCACAGTGGAGGCGAGAAAAAGAGGGGGTGGATGAGGTGAGGGAATTGCGAGAAGAGATTGAGTCGCTGAAAACGGAGGCGGAACAGGCTCAGCGCCTTGGAAACCTTGGGAGGGCGTCCGAAATTTCTTATGGGCGGTTACCTGAGGCAGAGCGGGCGTTAGAGAATTTGGAGGAGCGGAAAGAGAGGGGAGGTTTGTTAAGAGAAGAAGTGACGGAAGAAGATGTCGCTAAGGTGGTGGCTAGTTGGACTGGAATTCCGGTGAGTCGACTCCAGGAAGGGGAGCGGTCCAAGTTGGTGAATATGGAAGAGAGATTGGGGTGTCGGGTGATTGGACAAAAGGAAGCGGTTTCGGCCGTGTCAAATGCGGTGCGTCGGGCGAGAGCGGGGTTACAGGATGAAAATCGTCCGATTGGGTCGTTTCTGTTTTTGGGGCCTACTGGGGTGGGCAAAACCGAGTTGTCGAAGGCTTTGGCTGAATTTCTTTTCGATGATGAGGGGGCGATGGTGAGGATTGATATGTCGGAATATATGGAGAAGCATGCGGTTTCGCGTTTAATTGGGGCTCCTCCAGGGTATGTGGGGTATGATCAAGGAGGGCAACTGAGTGAGCATGTTCGGAGGAGGCCATATTCGGTTGTGTTGTTTGATGAGGTTGAGAAGGCCCACCCGGATGTCTTCAATGTATTGCTTCAGGTCTTAGATGACGGGAGGATTACTGATGGTCAGGGAAGGACGGTTGATTTTCGGAACACTGTTCTGATCATGACGTCGAATATTGGGAGTCAGTTTATCCTTGATGAGGAAAATGCGGAGCAGCGTGAGGCAAAAATTAAGGAGGCTCTCGGTGGTCATTTCCGTCCGGAATTTTTGAATCGAGTGGATGAGATCGTGATTTTTGGACGACTTGGAAGAGATGAGTTATCGGGAATTGTGGCTTTGCAGTTGGAACGAGTGAAGGAGAGGATGTTGAAGCAAGGTTTGCGTTTGGAGCTTAGCGAGAAGGCGGTCGAGTTTCTTGGAAATCAGGGATATGATCCTGTCTACGGAGCACGGCCATTAAAAAGAGCGATTCAGACGCATTTATTAGATCCGTTGAGCTTGAGGATTTTGGAGGGGGAGTTTCCGGAGGGGGCAATTGTTGAAGCGGATGTGGACAAGAGGGGGCTGGTATGTCGCCATAGGGTCGAGTGAGTGAAAAAAACTGAAAATTTTTGAAACAATATTTGGCCAGCGGGTGAGTAGGCTTATGTGGCAGGCAGTTCCATTCAAATGAAGGTGAAGAATCCAAGCGATCGAGACTTACTGGGTCTGTATTTGTCGACTGGTGATAGTCGGTTCTTTGAGCGATTTGTAGAGAGGCACGTGCATGAGGTTTTTGTGAACTGTTTAGCTAAGGCTGAGATTTTTGAGGATGATGATTCTTTGCGTGGATGGTTGAGGGTTGTTGCTCGAAGAAGGGCAATTAACATCATCAGGAAAGAGCAGCGGGAGTCTAGCAAACGAGAGCGATTCCAAGAGGAAGATGGAATCGTTGTGGATCGGATTGCTGGGTTTGGGAATGAAGAGTTGAGATTGGGATTGGAGTCTATTCCTGAAAAGTATCGTCGGCCTTTAGAGTTGTTCTACATTGAGGGTTATTCGTTGAGAGAAATTGAGGAGATGTTGTCGGT
>JAHDGN010000352.1 GCA_020627645.1 Akkermansiaceae bacterium | reverse complement strand
GAGTTTTTTGATTTGGTGGTTTTATCCGGTGTTGATGGAGGTGAGTCCTTGGGGGGCGACGGTGGGGAAGAAGGCCTTTGGGTTGAGGGTGGTGGATGAGGCGGGAGGGCGGATTCGATTAGGCTCTGCGATGATTAGGAACTTTTTGAGAATCGTGGAGGTGTTGTTACCATTTCTCCCTTTTGCGATGTTTTTGAATGCGAGGTTTCAGCGGTTGGGAGATTTGGCTGCTGGAAGCATGGTGGTTTATGCTAGGGATCGGGTGCGGTTGTCAGGGGTGGCGCCCCCACCGATTGGGGGTGTTCCGGTGACGGTTTCGTTAAGTCGTGAGGAGGAGGCGGCGATGATGTCGTTTCGTTATCGGTGTAGCGGTTGGTCGGTGGCTCGACAGGTCGAGGTGGCGAATCATTTGCAGCCTTTAACGGGTGAAGTCGGAGAAAATGGGGTTCAGAAGGTTTTGGGAATGGCGAGTTGGTTAGAAGCGCAGCGATGAATCGGAAGGAATTTGAAGTTAAAAATAATGGGAAGTGGGTGGGATCTTCATTTGAAGGCGTCGGAGGGGAAGGACGGGGGGGGCGAAGGAGTTGCCGTCGAAATTTCGGAAAATTTGTTATGATTTGTCGTTGGCTCAGTATCGGATGTTTGGGAGTCGGATTTGTGATCGGTTGAATGACTTGGCGATTCGTGGCTATCGAACAATTCACGCGAACAAGGGGTCGTTTGGTGAGGGGATTGTGAGGTTTTGGGGGGTGACGTTTCCGCGGTGTTTTCGGCGGGAGTGGAAGTTGTTTTTGGTTTCTTTTTTGGCGTTTGCGGTGCCTTTCTTTGGGATGTTTTTTGCGGCGAAGTATCAGATGGATTGGGTGCAGGCGATTTTGGGGCCTTCGGGGATGGAGAGTATGGAGGGAATGTATGGGAAGAATGCGGATACGATGGATCATTTGAGGGGCAAGTATGGCTCTGATTTCATGATGTTTGCTCATTACATTAACAATAATGTGGGGATAGACTTTAAGTTGTATGCGGGTGGGTTGTTGTATGGGATTGGGACGTTGTTTTTTTTGGTCTTTAATGGTCTGCATATCGGGGCGGCGGCCGGGTATGCGAATGAGGTTTGTGATCCTGAAAAGTTCTGGGGATTTGTGTCGGGGCATTCGTCGTTTGAGTTGTTGGGAATGATTGTGGTGGGGATGGCTGGTTTGAAGATTGGGTTTGCGTTGTTGGCTCCGGGGCAATTGAGTCGAGGGCAGGCTTTGGGGAAGGCGGCACGAGATAGTTTACCTTTGTTGATCGGGGGAGCGTTGATGACGGGATTGGCTGCGGTGGTGGAGGGTTTTTGGTCGGCTGAGAAGGTGGCGGCGGTGACGAAGTATTGGGTGGGGATCTTTTTCTGGGTGGTGCATGTGGCGTATTTTTTGTTTGTGGGAAGGGGGTATCGTGGAGCTTGAGAATGTGAGGGCAGAGATTCGGCCCAGGTCTGATTGGGAGTCGATTGATTTAGGGGTTGGGTTGACGCGGAGCCATCTAGGGCGAATCGCTGGGGGGTGGATGTTATCGGTTTATCCGTTGTGCCTTTTGATCTTGGCTCTATTTCATCAGAAGGTGGGCTGGGGGATCTTTTTGATCTGGTGGTTGAAGCCGGTGTTTGAGCGGGTGGCGTTGCATCCGTTGAGCCGGACTTTGTTTGGGGAGGATACTTCGGTGAGTACATCGGCAGCGGTTCTGCCCAGGGAATTGTGGAAAAATCGTTGGCTGGTTGCTTTGGGGGTAGGGCTGACTTTGTTGGGGATGTTTACTTTTGCGGAGGGGGATCCGGCCTGGATGACTCTTTATGTCTTACTAGTGATTGGGTTGGCTTTTGTGAGGTCCGGTTTGGTGAGGTGTTTGTCGATGCCGGTGAGGTATTTGGAGGGGTTGAAGGGAGGGGAGTTTCGAAAGCGTTTTCAGGTTCTGTCGGCACGGGGTGGTGGAGGCGCGGTGGGTTTGGTGTTTATTTGTATGGTGATTGAATTCTGTCTGGTGGTGAGTCAGGCGTGGTTCGTGGTGTCCATTTTGCCTGAGGGTTTTGATGCTGGTTTTGAGTATTTTTTTATTGGTCTTTGGGAGGGAACTGATCCTGAGATTCCTATGTGGGCATGGGTGATGCTGGCGCTCTTTTATCTGAATGCGATGTCGGTCGTGGCTTGGTTTTATGTGGGGTCTGGGTTTGGGTTGTATCTGAATACGCGGACGATTTCGGAGGGCTGGGATATTGAGTTGATGTTTCGTCGGCTGGGACAGCGCTTGGGGGTGATTGCGGTGGCTTTGTTTGTTGCTGTAGGTGGAGGAGAAGTCTTGGGTAATGAGGTTGCGAGGGAGGTGATGGCAGATGGGGACTTCGAGGTGAAGACGCGTCCGATTTGGGAGGAGGATCAGAAGGAAATTGATTGGGATGCTAATTTGGATCCTCCTTCTGGAATGGAGGCTTTTGGACAAGCTTTTTTCTGGTTGGTGATGATTGCGGCGGTTGGTTTGTTAGTTTGGTTGATCGTAAAGAATGTCCATGCTTTTGGGGGGAAGAGTGATTTGGTTGAGACTGAGGTGAAGACGGTGAAAACGGTGGCTGGGTTGAATGTGGAGCAGGAGAATTTGCCGAAAGATCTCTTAGCTGTGGCAAAGGGGTTATGGGCTGAAGGAAACTACCAGGAGGCGTTGGGATTACTTTATCGGGGTTCGATTGCTTGGTTGGTGGCTGGGCAAGTGGCTGAGATTGAGGAGAGTGATACGGAGATGGATTGTTTGCGGAGAGTTCAGGAGTCGGGAGAGGTTGGGAGTCCATCGTATTTCAAATTACTGACGGGTGCGTGGATGAGCCAAGCGTATGCGAGGCGGTTGCCGAGCGAGGATACGATGGATAGGCTTTGGCGTGATTGGCCTTATGCGGAAAGGAGGACGAGATGAGATGGTGTTGGTTTGTCTTGGTGGTGATGTTGGTCGGGTGTGGTGGCCGGGAGGAGGGTCGAAAAAAGGTTGGAGAGGAGCCGGTGGGGTATTCTGGCATGGCACGAATGAATCCTTTTTTGGGGGCGGAGAGGTATTTGAAGAAGAAGGGATATGATGCGAGGAGTTCGCGGGTTTGGTCAGGATTTGATGATGAGGCGTCATTGGTCTTTATGCCGGCATCGTTTTTGAACACGGAGGGGATGGGGCAGAGTGTGATGGAATGGGTGTGGGGAGGTGGGCGGTTGGTTGTTTTTTTGGAGGGAGGAGAGGGAGATCGGAATGATTTCATTCATGAGTATTCGGGGCAGGGGATCTTGTCTCTTGATGATTATCGTGGGTTGAGATATTTGCTGGACCAGGTGGGGGCGAAGATGGTTTCTCGCGATCTTGTGAGTATGGAGGATGGGAAGGATGAGGGAGGCGAGGGAGACAATGACGAAACGGGTGAAGGAGAGGATCGGACGGGGCATTTAGCGAGGCCGTGGGAGGAAATCCAGGTCAATGGTGGTGGAGAGACGAATTACTTGTTGGAGCAAGAAGGAGGGGTCGGGGTGGAGTCTGAAGAGGGATATTTTTGGGATGTTGAGGAGAGTAAAATTGGGAGAGTATGGGCGCTTGATTATATGGGAGATGGAGGGGTGATTTTGCTGGGACATGCGAGGCCTTTGCGAAATCCATATTTGTTGAGGGCTGGGCATTTAGATTTTCTTGATGAGCTGGTGGAGGAATCAGGTGAAGGCGAAGTTGTTTTTATGTATGGTTCTGGCTCGAGTTTTCTTGGGATGTTGTGGCGTCGGGGAAAGTGGGCTGTGATTTCTGGTTTGATTTTATTATTGGTGTGGTTGTGGAAGAGGATCCCGAGGTTTGGGCCAGTGAT
>JAHDGN010000351.1:780-3863 GCA_020627645.1 Akkermansiaceae bacterium | reverse complement strand
GCTTTTCCAAAAATATTCTCGGGCGATTTTGTGAGATCTTTTGGACACCCATGTTCGTCCCGTCTCATGGGATTTCAGGTTGTTGTCCTTGATTTCGTGAAAAGACAGAATGCTAGCGGTGGGTGGGCCGTGGTTGTTTGGTGAGCCAGGCGTGGATGACGTCGGGGTGGGTGGTAAGGTTTCCGACGACGCGATATTTGGAGAGTCTGAGGGTGTAGGCGTTGGTGGTATCTTCGTCGACGACAGCGTTAGCGGTGCGTCGGCCGGAGGCGTGGATAAAGCGGATGTCATTTTCTTCTCGAGGAATGAGAAGAAAGGCGACGTGGGTATCGAGGCCTACGATGTAAATGCCAGGGCCTCGTTCGGAGACTTTGTTGAGGAATTGTTGGTAGTCCATGCGTGAGGGAAAGATGTGCATGGCGTTTTCCGGGAGGAAGGTGCGGATGATATTTTGGGAAGGTTGTTGGGCGAGAGGGATTCGTTCGAGTCGGAACCCTGCGTCGCGCAGGACGGTGGCGACGAAGTATCCGCAGGCGATTTGGCCTGAGCCGGGAGTTTCGGAAGTGCCATTAAAGTCATAAGGGGTGCCGAGCCAGCACCTCATGAGTTGGGGAAGGTAGGATTCGAGGGTTTGAGTTCCTTCGGTGATGACGGTGGAGATTTGTTCGGGGTTTCCGGTTTGGAGGGCTTGGCGGTAGCGATTTGAGATGGCTTGACGGCGGGTTTCTAGTTCGCTGATGAGTTCGGAGTATTTAACGGGGTCGGCTTGTGCGGGGAGGTCTGATTTTTTGTTGGCGATGTATTCGTGGTAGAAGGTGAGGATGTGGTCACGGTAATTCCAGCCGGTCCAGGCGGCAAAGACGAGGATCGCGAGTAGAAAGAGTTTTTTGAGTCGCCTCATTTTCTGAGAGGAGGATAGGCGATTCTTGCGCGACCATCACTGGGAAAGTGAGGCTATTTTCTGGCCTCTTTTTTGAGAGGGGTCAATTCAGGCCGCTGGTCGAGCTGGAACCAATGTTGGACTTTAGGTTTAACGAAGCTCCGTTTTGTTTCTTCTTTGGTTTCGGAGTCGAGGGTTTTGGAGGAGGTTACGATGAATTTTTTGTCTTTGACGACATAGTGACTGATGACTTCGGTTGGATGAAAGTCTTCAGTTTTAGGATCATACGCAAGGGAGGTGGTGAAATGAGATTTAACTTTCACAAGTTCCTTTTTGTCGTTGTAGAAGTAGTCGAGAGTAAAACACCAGCCGCCACATGGTGATGAGTAGAAGCGGTGGAGGTGAGTTTCTTCCTTTTTTCCCTCGATGAACTTATAGTAGTCAAAAATAGGTTGTTTTTCGGCAATTCGTGCGAATTCCTTTTCGGTGGGGGCGACGTTCCAGGTGATTTGTTCGTATTTTTCCCCGGAGTGAAGGGCGTAGAAGATGGGGCCTCCTTGGGCAATGGCAACTAGAGAAAGTGCGGCGATGACGCGTGCGAGGATCTTTTTCTTTGATGTCATGCTCGAAGCATAACGAAAAGTGCTGAAAATCCAGCATTTTTTTCATCAGGTTACCTGGTCTATTTTTTTTGAGGTGAGTGGGAGGTTATTCTCCGTTTTCTTCGGCTGCTTGCCGTGCCTCGAGGTTGGCGGTGTATTGCCGTTCTTCGTCGTGGGAGTGGATGCGGAGATTGACTTGTACGCCCTCGCGTTCGGCTGCGGCTTTAATGAGGCTGCGAATGGTGGAGGCGGTAAATCCTTGGCGTCCGATCAGGGTTGCGACGTCAGGTTGGCTAAGGACGAGGCGGAAATTGACTTTGTTTTCACCGGAATTGCCGATGCGGAGTTCGGCGAGTTTTGGGTCTTTAATGAACTGGAGGGCGATGTATTGGATGAAGTCGCGGATTTGAGCGGTGATCTCTTTCATTTTGGGGAGTTTACGCGGGTGGATGAGGGGTGCAATGGGAATTTGAGGTGGGTTTTGGGTATTTTTCCGGACTTATTGGAGGTGTTTACGGAAGAATTCACGGCTTCTTCATGGTGTCTCCTTCGAAAATTCACGACCCACTGCGAGTTTCTGGCTGTGTTTTACATGAAATCTAAAAAGTTTGTGGCCTTTGGTGGGATTGTCATCGCCCTTTGTCTGATTGCTGCCGTTTGGTGTTTTAGAGGGGCATATGATCGATCATATGCTCTTCAGGGGGAGGTGGTGGTGATGAATACGACTTCAGATGTGAAGAGAATTCGGTTAGAATTTCCGTCTGGGAAGGTGCTGAAATTTGAGCTTGATGGCGGGGAGTCATCTCAAGTGCATTTGGAAGATGTTGGAGACAATCGTGGAGTTTTCGTGACAATTGATGATGGGCCAAGAGAGGAAGTAGGGTATTTGCTTCGGTGGTCGCAGATGTTGATTTTTGGGATTGGGGACCGCGGAGTGAGCTTTTTTGAGGCTTCGATAGATGGTCGTGAGGGATAGGAAATATTGAATCAACCGATGATTTTTTTGGGGGAGATTTTACAAAGGTTTTACAATCGCGTGAATGTTTGTGGGTTAAGATCACTCCGATGAAGTTATTAAGGTTAGGTTTTATTGCTTTGATCGTCGTCCATGGACCAGCGTTGGGTGCTGAGGAGGGCCAGGATGCTGTAAAGAAGGTAAAGAATAAGGTACATGACGCGACCTTTGGAGGGCTTGTGAAAAACGGTGAGCCGACCTCGGACCATGCAAAGGAGTTGATTGCAAGGAAGTTGCAGAACACGAAGGAAAAGTTCGTTTTAGTAAGAAAGCCTGATGGATGAAATTTGAAATTCTACCTAGTTGAGGTAGCGACAAAGAAAGTGAAAGTGGCATACAATGGTGTTCCAACAAATCGTTGGCTTGAAGGGGCTGCGATATTTGGTGGTGGAATTTGCCCCAATGGTAAGTATTTGTTAGGAAAAACGATGGGGACAGCGGGCCTTGTTTTGTGGGATGTAGAAACTGGTCATCAATTGAATAATTTCATTCCGAAATTGCCATTGAAGGATAGAGGGGATTTGATGTGTGGGTTTTCGAAAGATGGCTCGAGGATTTTTGTTGAGCCATTCTTGCAGCCTGCTGG
>JAHDGN010000351.1:0-770 GCA_020627645.1 Akkermansiaceae bacterium | reverse complement strand
TTTTTTTTTTTTGGTTTTTTTTTTTTTTTTTTGATGGTGGGGGGGTGGAGTGGGATGTGAAGACTGGTAAGGAGTTGAAGCGGGTGGAGGGTAAGAAGAAGGAGGTTGAGGAAGTTAAGAAACGGTGATTTTGGTGTGGGGATTAAGCCCTTCGAGGAAGTAATCCCAATCAGGCTTTTGAAGTTATGCCACTTCTAGTTTCAAAACGGCGGAATGACCTTTGAGGTAGTGCTTCGCGGAGCTGAGAGAGAACGGGCGCTTTTTAGAGTGTGCGGCGTTTGTCGTTGGTCGAGGTGCCCCCTCCACTTTCTCCTCTTGCCTTTCCCGTTCTAAAAATCGCGCCGTCATTCCACAATAGAGATGGTATTATCTCAATATCACCCCAGTGCTCTGAGGAATATCGATTTGAGAGATTCCTCTGACTGAACAGGTGATGGCTAAAAGAAAGGCTGATAGGCCAAGGACTATTATTGTGGCGAATAGAGGAGTGAGCAGTTTGGTGGTGGCCTTTTCTTGGAGTTTTAACTCTTTCAAAGAAATATCGTTTTCTAGAGACTTGATTTTCGAAGAAATTCGTTGGTTATCTAAATCTGATTGAATTGAAGAAATTTCGCTCCCTTCTCTTTTCTTGAGTTGGACCATTGTCTCCTTATCTTTGATAAGTTCTCGTTCGATCGTCTGGTGGTCTCTTAGCTGGTCTAGAGATGAAATGAAGGATTCGAGGGGGAATTTAAGTTGGATTTGTATCATGATGGTCGCTGCTGCAAGGA
>JAHDGN010000350.1 GCA_020627645.1 Akkermansiaceae bacterium | reverse complement strand
AACCTTTCTGGCAATCCATCGCAGCTTAAAAAACTTCATTTAAAATCACACCCGGGCTGATGTGCGTGAAGTTGTTTTGAGTGGTTTTGACGATCACGATACTCATCATGTCATCAGTGCGTTTTGCGCTGACCCTTCTGGGGCTATTTATATGGGTGAGGGAACCTTTTTGCATTCTCATGTGGAGACGGCATATGGGCCTGTGAGGAGTTCGAATGGTGGTTTTTTTAGGTATTCACCTCAGAAAAATTTTCTGGAGCGAGTATCTCGGGTTTCTATTCCTAATCCCTGGGGGACTGCATTTGATCGGTGGGGGCAGCCGTTTTTTTTGGAGACTTCTGATCCTGGGGTGTTGTGGATGACGCCGACTGCGATTGAGGTTCCATATGGGAGTTTTGCGCCAAAGTCTCGGAGTCTTGTAAGGGGGAGGCATGCGGTGAGGCCGACGTCGGGGTTGGAGTTTGTTTCAAGTCGTCATTTTCCAGATGAAGTGCAGGGTGATTTGTTGTTGGGTAATGTGATTGGATTTCGGGGGATCAAGCAGCATCGAGTGTTGGATGATGGAGCGGGGTATCGCGGGGAGTATCGAGTTGATTTACTTTCGTCGAACGACCCTAACTTTAGGCCGGTTGATCTTGAGTTTGCTTCTGATGGTTCTCTGTATTTGTTGGATTGGCACAATGTGTTGATCGGGCATATGCAGCATAGTGCTCGGGATCCGTTGCGTGATCATGTACACGGTCGAGTCTATCGTATCACGTATCCTTCGAGACCGTTGGTGAAGCCTGTCAAGGTGAAGGGGGAGAGAGTTGGAGTGCTTTTTGAGCACTTGAAGTTATGGGAGGATCGAGTGAGGTATCGGGTAAGGCGCGAGCTTAGAGGAAGGGAGGTGAATGAGGTGATGGCGGCGTTGGAGTTGTGGGTAGCAGGTTTGGATCGGGAGAGTGCTGGATATGAGCGATGGTTGTTGGAGGGATTGTGGGTGTCCTGGGGGATGGATCGTGTCCATGAGGGTTTGTTGCAGACTTTGTTAGAGGCGCGAGACTACAGGGTGAGGGCAGCGGCGGTGGAGGTGTTACGGCATAATCAAGATCGAGTGAAGGAGGCGGGGAAATGGTTGGGAGAGATGGTCGGGGATTCACATGCGCGGGTGAGGTTGCAGGTAGCTACGGCGGCTTCTCGATTTGGGAAAGATGAGGGATTGAAAGTTTTGGGGCTATTTGGTGATGGGGAGATGGACAAAGAGGTGAAGTCTGTCGTTGAGGTTGCGAAGGTCTCTCTTATGGGCAAGAAGGATTTGATTTCTGAGGAAGTAGTTCAAGTGAAGCCAACGAAGCCTTTATTGAAAAAGGCGATGGCTATGTTTGAGAAGGGGCATGGGATTTATCAGTTGAATTGTTCCAGCTGTCATCAGCTTGATGGGAGGGGGCTTCCAGCGGCCATGTTTCCTCCGTTAAATGAAACGAAGTGGGTTTTGGGTAGTGAGGAGAGGTTGATTAAGTTGGTCTTACATGGATTACAGGGGCCCATTGAGGTATTAGGAAAGAAGTATCCTGGTGAGGTTCCAATGACTGCTTTTGGAAAGTTGAGTGACGAGGAAATTGCTGCGGTTTTGACATACGTGCGTAATGCGTTTGGGAATTCGGCGTCTGCCATTTCGGTAAAAAAAGTTCAGGAGATTCGGGAGGTAACTCGAGATCAGAAAGCACCGTATTTGGGGCAGGAGTTGCTGGAGATGCATCCTCGATAAAGGAGGCCAAGGCCTTGGTGAAAACTTATTGCGCCAATGAAAGATGACACCCGAGACTTGTTTGGTTTTGTTCTTTTTGGTCTGTTTTGACCAGTTGGCTTTAAAATGTTGAAAAGTGGCTGAAGAATTTGGAGGTCATTAGCTATCTTTCTCTGGACTCTGGAAGGCGATGGGACAGCCAGGGCAGTTGATTCTGTCTGCAGCCAGTCGGTCTTACGATTGGACGGTCACTTAAGGTGGTTCAGCGGGTTCGAATCCCGCCCAGAGTTGTTTTTCGAGTCGGTGGGAATGATTTGGGTGATGAGGAAATTGTTTTGGTTTTTGACTGATATCGTGCAACGCGCTGGGGAATTCAGCAGCTGCCATTTTGGTGAAAAAGGTTTGGATCAGAGAACAGATTGGGGGGGAGGGGGATCTGTTATGGACGATTTACGATATCGTAGAAAAGTGGAAGCTCGGCGAGAATGTCAGGTGAACAGAGTGGGGGGGAGGGGGACCTGTTATGGACGATTTATCCTTCGATATCGTAGAAAAGAGGAAGCTCGGCTAGAATGTCAGGGTAGGTTTCTTGAAGCAAGAAGAGTAGGGATGATGCTTCATTTGCCGCTTCAAGAAGGAGGTGGTCGGAAATGTTGTACATGGCATTGAATTCCAGTTGGTCCACGAAGAGGCTCCAGTTGTTGTAAGCCGCTCTTGCGATTCTTTGAACTAAGGCTTCCGTTACTTTACCTCCAAACAAAGGGTGGTTAGAGTAAGACATTCTAACGAGAACATTGAGTCTCTTGACGTTGCGATACAGTTTTACTGGATCACGATCATCCGTAAAAGAGAACGCGAGTGGTCCGCTGTCCGCTGGCCTTGGTCAGTACTTGCATCTGAGTTCGGATATCGTTTTTTTGCTCATCGGTGATCGCTGGAGCAAGAGATCGTGTGGGTTTCACCGCGACTTGAGCTTCCAATTTTGATCTTAAGGAATCAAAATTGAAGGTTGGTTTTCCTTTGACTGGTGTTGTGAGCTCGGGGCCGGTCGGAAAATGAAAGGTTGGTTTTCCTTTCAACGGTGCTGTGAGTCCTGTGCTGGTCGAAAATATGTCGATCTTGCTTGAGGCTTGTTGTGCGTTCACCGGTGTGATGAGTCCTGCAATGACGAGAGTTCCAGCATTTAAGAATAATTTAATGTTCATAGGTATTTGTTTGTTTTTCATTTTTTGCATGAAGTTTGCTTATAGTTGCCCGCAACTATAGGGAGAGAATTGGTCAGAATGTTTATTCCAGATATTTTTCAATTTTGGAAAAAAAGTGGTTTTTCGTTTGTTCGGCTAGCCAATGAGCGAAAGGAGAGATCCTTGGTGTATGGGTGTTCCACGAGGAGAAGGTGATGCGGATTTGATTCCCGTTCGGATTTGTTTTTTTGGGGGAGAGAGGTGAACTTTGACGGGAGGAGGGGGGATTTAGGTCAATGTGGAGTTTTTTGTGGTTGTTGCGTGATTTTCATTTGTGCTTAGGATGGGGCAGCGATGAAGGGCGGGTTTACGGTTGGAAATGAGAAGTTGATTAAGGTGCTGAATGGGGCGTCAGAGCATTTGCGTGGACTTTTGGAGAAGCAGGGGAGGTTGGAAGAGGGGGGGCTGCGAATTGCTGTGGTTGGAGGCGGGTGCAGTGGTCTCCAGTATCAGATGGATTTGGTGGATGGGCCGAGAGATCGGGATATTATGGTGACAAGCAATGGGGTGAGGGTGGTAATCGATCCAAAGAGTGCGTTGTTTGTGAGTGGTAGTGAGCTGGATTATTCGGATGATTTGCAGCAGGGAGGATTTAAGGTGAGCAATCCGAATGCGGTGGTGACGTGTTCGTGTGGGGAGAGCTTTGCAGCATGATGGATGCGTTTGAGGTTTTGGGGTTGGAGCGTCGGTTGGCGTTGTCGGTGGAGGAGTTGGATGTTCGGGTGAGGGAGGTGAGTGGTCGGGTTCATCCGGATGTGGGGGGATGCGCGGAGGAGTTTGAGGAGGTTCGGAAGGCTGGAGAGGTTTTGAAAAGAGGTTCGAGGAGGGCGAGGTTGGCGGTGGAGTTGGTTGGTGGGGATTGGGCGGAGCGAGGTGGGGTGCCGGGAGAGGTGATGGATTTGTTTGGCAAGGTG
>JAHDGN010000349.1 GCA_020627645.1 Akkermansiaceae bacterium | reverse complement strand
GCCTCTCTGGCTGCCGGGGGGCGCACTCTAATCACTTTCCCAGACACGTCAACAACTTTTCAGGACTTTTTTAAGTTTTTTTTAAGCACCCCCCATTTGACAACCATTCAGACCTAGAAACACCTAGGAATTCATCGTACTTCCGACCAAACTGCTCCACAAACTTCCAACACATCCGCACATGCACGGACGGAGTGAACCCGATGAATGAAGGAACCCCGCCCCATCGCATAAGCACTTAAAGCTAACGTGGGAAATTCCCTCAGCTCCATACGGTCATCTTCCAGCAACTGGCCAATGAGCGACTTCCGAGAGAGCCCCATCATCAATGGCCTTCCTCCAACCCGCAAGGATTCCCCTCCTTTGATCAACTCAAGGTTATGTGCGAGCGATTTCCCAAAACCAATTCCTGGATCTAAGACCACCCTCTCAGCAACAATCCCGCCCAGCTCCAACCTTTCCACGCCAGCCTCAAAAAAGTCCCTCACTTCATCACAAACGCTCCGATATGTCGGACAATCCTGCATGGTCTCCGGATTTCCCTGCATGTGCATCACAACAATCCCACAATCACTCTTCCCGCAAACCTCGATCATGCGAGGACAACGCATCCCTCCAACATCATTGACGATCGAAGCACCAGCCTCCAACGCCAGGCAAACCACCTCCGCTTTCCTGGAGTCAATCGATACAGCAATGTCAGGAAAGGCTTCAGATAACGCTCCCACCACCGGAAGGACTCGATCAATCTCCTCAGACACAGAAACCGCTCTAGAACCAGGCCGAGTCGATTCACCTCCAACGTCCAAAATTGAAGCCCCAGCCGCAACAAATCCCTCAGCAACAGCAAGGACTCCCGGAAGATCTCGAAATCGTCCTCCATCTGAAAATGAATCCGGAGTCACATTCAAAATCCCCATCACCAGCGGCTTCACGCGGTCAGGCCCCCACGAAAATTGACCAGCTTTCCAAGAAAAACCTGATTTAACACCTACTTTTACATGCTTGCGGTTTACCATTGTCTTTTACAAAATTCCCAAACGATCCAAAACATCACCATGAAACACCTAACCAAACTAGTCGCAATTCTTATTGCAATCACTGAATTCTCCTACGCTGACCAAGATATTTGGAAATCTAAAGGACCTCACGTGCGAATCAAAAAAAATGATCGCGACGGCTCATACGTTGTCTTCAAACGGACAACCGACGACCGGAAACTCTTCAAAATCTCAAAAGACAAGAAAGACAGGATCAAGATGAAGGCAGCCTACTACCGGAACCCAAAAGGCTACCTGTCAACAGGAAGGATCTTCGACGCCCAGGGCACCCTCATCTATCGAGTGCGCTATGGATACGACAAAGAAACAGGTCTGCTGATCGCAGAAGACATGTTCGACGCCCGAGCAAGGTACTACTACCCCCCCTCCGTGCGGGACAAAAAAGGAAAGCGGGTCGAAATGCCCATTCGGAGAGTTTACTACTTCTACGACGCCGACGGGAACCAAAGCAAAGCGATTTCTCTCGTCCCCAAAAAAGGAAAATTTGCCGCGGATGTCTTCAAAAAATCGAGAGACACCATGGATCTCTACTCAAAAGAAAAGAGTTTTGATACCTCGACCTCGACAAATCCGCTGCATGACAACCCTTTCGAGCAGGAAAAAAAGGAAAAACGAAGACGAACACCTAGATGAACCCTGAACGAGTCTTCCAAATTCTCCTCATCATCGGCCTCCTCCTCGGAGGCTACCTATACGGAGATTATTGGCGGAAAACCCCCAACTCCCATTCTCAACCCGGCCCATCCTCAAGCCTGAAGAGCGAGAATACCGAACTAGCGAAAAAAATAGACGATCTCGAAGACCAAGTTGCCCAGTACAAATCGATGCTGGCAACCGGCCCCTACCCAGTCCCGGATGACCTAATCAAATGGATCGAACAAGACTACGGGATGAAATTCAAAAGCCGTCCCGAAGTCCGAATTTCGTCACATTCCGAATTTCTTGCGACCGCCAAACGCAATCTCAACTACGTCACAACACCCGAACACTTAAAAAAACGAAGCCTTGCCTGGGAAAAAATCGGTTTAATCAAAAGCGGACTAACTCTTCACGGACAACTTGTAATGGTCGCAACAGCTGGATCGAAAGGAATCTTTGATCTGACCCAACAAAAAATTTACCTCTCAGAAAATTTCGACCACTCAAGCGTTCCTGACAGATCCGTTCTGGTGAAATTGCTAGGGCAAGCTCTCACCTTCCAAAACTACCCACAATCAAACTGGGCCTCTTGGGATCACTGGAAAGCATGGGAAGCCGTCCACATCGGAGCCGCCTCTGAAAGCCAGGCCCGATTTCTGCGACGTAATATTGTCAACAAAGAGGGCGAATGGAAAGATCCAGAACCTGATCGCGAAACCCTCCTCAATGAACTTGAACACAGCATCCAAGCCAGTAGCAATTTCCCCTACACCGATGGAGCTGACTATGCTCGCGAGATCTACCTCAAAACGAGAGCCCATCTAATCAACAGCTTCGAAAATCCACCAACGAAAACCCTCCAGATCATCAACAATACCCCGGGTGATCACCAACGCCCCCAAAAAGAAAACGTCACAACCAACCAAAATTCGCTTGGTTCGCTTGGACTAAGACTCTGGCTTGAAGCACATGACCTTTTCCCCGAAGCCCCAGAAATAGCGAAAAGTTGGTTATCTGATCAATGGAACCTCAGATCAGACGAAAACTCATCGACCTTCGAATGGTTTCTGACTCTCAATTCAGAAGAAATGACCTCAAAAACAAAACAACTAATCTCAAACACAGTCATCCCTCAGCTTCAAAAAAAGAACCCCCTACAAAAGATCACTTTGTCGCAGCAAGAAAACTCAATTAGAATGGTAATCACCCCAAAATCCTCATGAACACATCAAAGGTGATTATCTTTGGAAAGGTCCAAGGGGTTGGATTTCGCTATTCAGTGAAAGAAATCGCCACAGGTTTCGACGTCGTTGGCCACGTAAAAAACCTACCTAATGGAGCAGTCGAAATTGTTGCGCAAGGAGAACAGCAAGAAGTCAGCGAGTTCATCACCGAAATCATCGATGAATCAGATCTGACAGCATTGATCGCAGATCACCACACAGCCACTTTAGACAATAGTGAGACATTTAAAGGGTTCAAAATTGCCGAGTGAGCGTCCCCCTAGTGATCTTAGGGCACTTCCCCTAAGGATAAAAGCTGCACATTCTTGAAAAAGCCCTAATCCTCCAGAACTTGAAAAAATTTCTTTCCCAGTTTTGTTGAAGGCGGAATCCAATCCAAAAATTTTGGATCTCCATCAGTCCAAACAACAGTCCCACCCGTGCCCTGAATTTTTGGAGTCACTTCAACCCACAAACCCAGAAAATCAGCAGTAAGAATCGTATAAGTCTTATTTTCCTGGGTCGGAAACTGGATTTGCACTTGACCACTTTCCTGAACACTAACCTCTACCGGAAGATTAGATCCATTCGGAGAATCTCCCGTAATCACACTCCACCCCAAGTCTTTAATTCCTCCGACATCAACCGTCGTGACCTCAAAACGCCTGACGTTAGTGGAAAAATCTGGGGTAGGATCCATCAGCAAGTCCTGAAGTCCCTCTACCCCAACAGTCCCAATATAATTTGGAGTTCCATGCGGAAAAATGCGCGCCCGATAGGCTCCCTCTCTCCAGTGGTAATTATTACCTGATACCGATGCATCTTGGACCAAAAGAGTTGAAACCGAAGTAGAGTTGTCCTGATTGTAAGCAGCCACCGATTCAGGCCCAGTAAACACCCCTCCAGGAGCCAAAGCGCGCCACTCTTCAACCCCTCTTGACCCCAATCCAAATCCGTGACCGATCTC
>JAHDGN010000348.1 GCA_020627645.1 Akkermansiaceae bacterium | reverse complement strand
AAGGACAACAACCTGAAATTCAATGAGATGGGACGAAATCGAGCTGGGCTCATGAGGTGTTCGGGCCAGTTCCACCGCAACGCTCTGTAGTCAATAGGTCATCTGCCGGCGTCGAAATCTCTCCCAACAATTTTCTCTCAACACTTCAAAGAGTTGGGAAATTGAGCGCTTTGAACCAAATATAGCAGCTCAAATCTGCAGCATGATCAACGACATGAGAACAAAAAGCCTAAGAACGAGCGACCCGGAGGTATCTCATCAAAAAAAGCACCTTTTCCCAGAGCCCTCAAAAACCCAGCCGGAACGGAAAACCCCAATGATCACTGGAACAACCCATCAATGAGAGCCCTCAACTTCGGAGAACTCTTTCGATAATAGCCATCCGCAATTTTGGTATCACCAAGTCGTTCCATAAAGATTCCAGCATAGGCCTGTGCTTCAGAACTCTTCGGCTTTAAGCGAGCCACCAAACGCGCCATCAGCGCTTGATCCTCTAAAGCCAAATTCGCATAACCAAATGTCTCGGTCCCACTACCATCTACTTTTTCAAAAACCAACGACCGGTCACTCTTCACCTCCAACAAGCGAAACTTACCGTCTCCCTTAGTCAGATTCATCGACAGCGGTTTAATCTTTCCGTTCTGGCTAAGTTCCCCCAATGAGTTCAACAAGTCCCGATCCAACATTGAAATCATCTCACCTGGAAATTCTCGCGCTGCCCGTGCTCCACCAGGTCGGTTCCTGGCGACACTAGGAGCAGCAGACTGACCAGAACCTGCACCCGTAATCCTCAACTTCTTCTTGCCCAGCGCCAACAGAATAGCTCCAGTCGCTGTCGGAAGAGTCCTAGGCCCATAACTAACATCTCCATTACAATTCGGACGATCTCTTCCCCAAGGTTGTAAAATCAGGCCTCCGTTGTGAGTTTCTGACAAAATCACAAAAGTCTTCGCATAATCTAAAAACTCTCGGACTTTCTTCGGGTCGTCTCCCCGGGCCCCTCCAAGAATACTCCAAAATCCATGAAGGTTGGACCCTGCATGCCCATCGAAGATATTTCCTGGACCACAAGTTAAAGTATTAGCTGCATGCGTTCCCAACCAACGCCACTCCTTAGACTGAGGCCCAATCAAATGAGCCACCGCCCCCATCCCAATTGGAGCCAGATGTGAACCCGCCTTCGTCGCCTTCAATGGTTTCTTCAATTCAGGAGCCTGCTTCAAATCAGGATGATTCCGATCAACTCTCAAAGTCCCCGACTCCTTCAATTCGGTGACAATATTGGTCGCACGCTCCTTCTCCAACCAATCCAATGGTTTCCACCGAGGATCCTTTTTCGTCGGCCAAACGACTTCGTAGTCCGTAATCCCCTGCATTCCTGTTGGACAAACATAGCCTGGGCCTTTGCCGCTCTTCCCTAAATTCTTATCGCTCACCTTAATGATTGCATGACGCCGGGTAATATCTGGAGAATTAAACCGATCTGGCATCCCAAAAGCATAGGCAATCCTTACCTCATTATCATAAGTGCTATTCAGATAATGCTGGTGGATGTTCTGATACAATTCCTCGTCATAAGGTAGCCCCGCATCCCTGAACAAACTCATCCCCACCATCTGCAAACCCGAAATTGCCGCAATCGAGGCATAAGGTTTGCGCCCAATCAATCGAATATTGATATGCGAGCGATGAGTATAAATCCCATCCTTGTTGTGACTCCCCCATGGCATCGCCTCAGCCAATGATTTCATCGGAGCTTTCAACTTCGAATCCTTCGTAAGGAGATAATATTCTCCCATCACAATCGAATCAAAACCCCATGGCCACATCTTAAACCCGCCGTCAGCCGGATTGTATTTCCGACCATAATAACGTGACATATTGTCTTTGATGACACTGTCGTATTTGGAATTCCCACTCGCCATCAAAGCCAAAAGCTGATGAGCATGACAATGGGCCCCGCCATGGAATGAATTCGGCTTCTTCCAATTACCCGACTCGTAATCCATCACGATCCAATCACACAATTCTTCCAGCATCCGATCAGAACGCTCACAATTGTATGGAAACGTTGGCGCAAACCTTCCTACCTGCTTCAACTGGATCGTCACATTGGCCAACTTGGCGCTGTCACCTCCAGGCCAAACCATCAACTGCAACTTGCCATCCTTACCCTGGCTATCTTCCAAATGCCCCGCTAGCTCTAGCATTGGCCCATCCCAACCACCTCCCCCAGGCAAACGACGTCCGAATCGACACGGTGTCTTAAATTTTTTCCCATTCGCCCCCACAATAATATCCCCAGCATTAACCAGTCCTTTAGCCGGCGAATCCTTGTCCTGAAACACATACTTCACCACGAGCTGTTTTGGTTGATTCGGATAAATTCGAGCCCGAATTCCTGTCGGACCCAGATTTAATAACCACTTCACATCGCCCAAGTCCTTAGCCATCTCCTGGTCATAGAAGCTCCTCAACTTAACCCCCCAAGGATAATCTCCTCTCTCCATAATCGCATTTCCCCCCCCCATCATCGAACCCCAAAATAACAGGACAAAAAATGAATATTTCTTCATAGTGATGTGTGTTTGATCAACATAACCTTACGTTGCAGGTAAACAAAACTGTCATCTCACTCTTTCTAATCCAGCATTTTTTGCCGAACTCCCTCCTCCGGAACTCCACAAAACCCTTTTCCTTCGACTCGGTAACGATTCCTCGCAATCAAATCATATCCCCAATTTCTCAGCCTCAATGGAAAAATGCCCAACAAAATCGACCCAAAACCCCAAAATCCACCAACTCCCTGAAGAGCCATCCTTACCGCCTCGCTTCGCCTCCATATCTTACCGTTCCAACTCACCGCCATCGACCCATCACCATCTTCAATTCCAAGCTCGGCCGCCGTTTTTCCCCACAATGATGCAAATAATAGTCGATCATCTTCATCTAGCCGATTGAGCAATGTCAACGATCGACAACAAACAACGCAATCCGCATCAAAAAACACCACCATTTTTCCCTCCATCTCCCCGAGCTTGCCACCAAGCCTCCAAAAATCAAAACTTCTCCCGCCAGATGACCAACGGAACCCGCATTCATGATCTCCCCAATGACCAAAAGCCCCGTGAAAAAATGGCACGCTTCGGTTCCTCTGCTCTCTCGAACGAAGAACTACTCGCCATTTTCCTGAGAACTGGAACAAAAGGCTCCTCAGCCATCGAAATCGGACGCCAACTCCTTCAAAAGCACGGAAACCTCTCCAATCTCGCTCGCCTCGACCTCAAAGAACTCTGCAACGAACACGGACTGGGCCTCGCCAAAGCCTGCCAACTCCAAGCCGCATTCGAACTCGGACGACGCGCCGCTCGCGACTCCTCCAGCCATGCACTCCTAAATTCGTCACAAGCAATCTACGAATTCCTCGCACCACAACTCGCTCACCAACCCACCGAAAAACTCATCGTTATTACTCTCCACCCCAACGGGCGCCTCATCAAATCACGCGAACTCACTTCAGGAAGCAAAAATCAAACCCTTGCTCCACCATCCGAAATCCTCCGCCCAGTCATCATTGACCAAGCCGCCGCCTTTGTCATCGCCCACAACCACCCCTCCGGAGATCCCACCCCCAGCCACGCCGACACCTCACTGACCCAAAAACTCCAGACTCTAGCTCGTGAAATGGACCTCCAACTCCTTGATCACCTCATTATCGGCCTCCCCATCAACGGCTCCAAAGGGTACTACTCCTTCCACGAAAACCACATGATTTCATAATCCTCAACCATGATACACCCACAAGCCATTGTCTCCCCCGATGCTGATCTAGCTCCCGACATCCAAATTGGCCCCTTCGCCATCATCGAACCTGGTGTCAAAATTGGACCG